>NZ_JBSGZI010000026.1:0-89201 GCF_053610945.1 Streptomyces sp. NPDC054849 | reverse complement strand
CTCCACGGCCTGTCGGCCGGGGCGGCGCCCTCCGTCGTTGTGCCGGGGCCGGGCGCATCCACAACCTGGGATGCACCCGGCCCGGCTTCACAAGCCCGGCCTTCGGCGTGCCGGCGCGCCGGCCGAGGTGCGATTACCTAGGGCAGGCGGTTGCGGGAGACGCCGTGCATCAGGTCTCCCTTGAAGGCCTTGCCCCGGAGGGCTACGGGGCCGGGGGTCAGTTCGATCCACCCCTCGTCCCAGACGAAGTTGTCGTCGTTGGTGTCCCCATGGGTCTGGAAGACCCTGTTGTCCGTGGTGAGGACCTGGATGTAGGCGTTGTTGCCCTGGTCGATGATCGAGATGCCGCAGGCCGTGCCGAGGGGGAACCCGGGGTTGTCCGCGTCCGTGAGGTTCTGCCAGACGGGCACACCTCCGGTCGTGGTCGCGCGGCCGGCGTAGGCGAGGCCGTTGGTGAGTGCAGCACTGAACGACTCGGTGCTCGACGGTGCGAAGCTGTCGATGTCGCTGCAGGGACCGGTGGCACCCGTGGCGCCGGTGGCACCCGTAGCGCCGGCGACACCCTGCACGCCGGTCGCACCTGTGGCGCCGGTCGCTCCGTCCTCGCCGTTGGCACCGGTGGCGCCGGTGGCACCCGTCGCACCGGTAGCACCAGTCGCACCCGTAGCGCCGGTCGCACCGGTCGCACCCGGTGCTCCGTCCTCGCCGTCCTCGCCGTTCGCGCCCGTGGCACCCGTAGCGCCCGTGGCACCCGTGGCACCCGTCGCACCTGTAGCGCCTGTAGCGCCGTCAGCACCCGTCGCGCCGGTGGCACCCGTCGCACCCGTGGCACCGTCAGCACCCGTGGCGCCCGTGGCGCCCGTCGCACCGTCAGCGCCCGTCGCACCGGTCGCGCCGGTGGCACCCGTGGCACCGTCGGCGCCGTCCGCACCCGTGGCGCCCGTCGCGCCGGTGGCACCCGTGGCGCCCGTCGGCCCTGTCGGGCCCGGCCGGCCCTCCTCGCACCTGTCGTCACCGGTGGGCCCGGCCTCGATGCCCGCTGCCCTGGTGTCGTCATCCGGGCCCTGGTCCGGGTTGTAGTTCGGATCCTGCTCCGGACCCTGGTCCGGGCCGCGGTCCGGGCCGTGGTCCGGGCCGTGGTCCGGGTTGTGGTCGGGGCGGTGATGAGGCCCATGCGGCGTGCAGGGGTTCCCAGCCGTGGGGCTCGCCGCGTGCACCTGCTCGGCGGTCTGAACGCTCTGGGCCACCGCGATGGCGGGGCTGGCGACTCCCATCATCACCAGGGCGAGCGACGCGAGCGTGCCACCCTTGCGCCAACTGCTCCTCGGCAGCGGGCCAAGGGTTGACCTGGTCCTGTTCTCGGGGCGCATACCACTCCTTCTCGAATCTGATCGAACGATGGTGGTGGGGCCTCTTTGGCCACCTCGGACAGCGTGGGAGCCGCTGACGAAAGTGGCGGGACACCTCGCGAGAAAGTCCACTTATCGGACTATCGATGCGACACCAATGGCCGCCGAGACGGAACCGTCCGGCCCTCGCCCGACCGCGTCCAGGACCGGTACGCGGAAGGCTTCGAGATCAAGATCAAGAACGGCGGGACGTGCAGACACGTCCGCGGATACGCCATGTGGGTGGCCCCGGTGCACTGCTCGTACGGAGTCTGAGGCAGGGCCCGATCAGTGCAGAACGGAGCGGACCCGCGACTCCCCCCATGGGACGCGGGTCCGCTCCGTGGCTCCTGCCGAACGGCTCGGTAGGGCTCAGTCGGCCAGCGGCAGGTAGACGCGGCTGCCCGAAGCCGCGAACTCGGCGGACTTCTCCGCCATGCCCGCCTGGATCTCCTCGGCCTTCAGGTCCCCGCCGTGCTCCCGGCGGATGTCCTGGGAGATCTTCATCGAGCAGAACTTCGGGCCGCACATGGAGCAGAAGTGCGCGGTCTTGGCCGGCTCGGCGGGAAGGGTCTCGTCGTGGAACTCGCGGGCCGTGTCCGGGTCGAGTGCCAGGTTGAACTGGTCCTCCCAGCGGAACTCGAACCGCGCGTCCGACAGGGCGTCGTCCCACTCCTGGGCGCCCGGGTGACCCTTGGCCAGGTCGGCGGCGTGCGCCGCGATCTTGTAGGTGATGACGCCGGTCTTGACGTCGTCGCGGTTGGGCAGGCCCAGGTGCTCCTTGGGCGTGACGTAGCAGAGCATCGCGGTGCCCCACCAGGCGATCATCGCGGCGCCGATGCCCGAGGTGATGTGGTCGTACGCGGGGGCGACGTCCGTGGTCAGCGGGCCGAGCGTGTAGAACGGCGCCTCCTCGCAGATCTCCTGCTGGAGGTCGATGTTCTCCTTGATCTTGTGCATAGGGACGTGGCCCGGGCCCTCGATCATCGTCTGCACGTTGTGCCGCTTGGCGATCGTGTTCAGCTCGCCCAGCGTCTTCAGCTCCGCGAACTGTGCCGCGTCGTTGGCGTCCGCGATGGAGCCGGGGCGCAGGCCGTCACCCAGCGAGTACGTGACGTCGTACGTCGCGAGGATGTCGCAGAGCTCCTCGAAGTTCGTGTAGAGGAAGTTCTCCTTGTGGTGCGCCAGGCACCACGCAGCCATGATCGAACCACCGCGCGAGACGATGCCGGTCTTGCGGCGGGCGGTCAGCGGCACGTAGGGCAGCAGCACGCCGGCGTGGACCGTCATGTAGTCGACGCCCTGCTCGGCCTGCTCGATGACCGTGTCCTTGTAGATCTCCCAAGTCAGGTCCTCGGCTCGGCCGTCGACCTTCTCGAGCGCCTGGTAGAGCGGCACGGTGCCGATCGGGACGGGGGAGTTGCGCAGTACCCACTCGCGGGTGGTGTGGATGTTGCGGCCCGTCGAGAGGTCCATGACGGTGTCGGCGCCCCACTTGGTCGCCCACGTCATCTTGTCGACCTCCTCCTCGATGGAGGAGGTGACCGCGGAGTTGCCGATGTTGGCGTTGACCTTCACCAGGAACCGCTTGCCGATGATCATCGGTTCGATCTCGGGGTGGTTCACGTTCGCAGGAAGCACCGCGCGACCTGCGGCGATCTCCTCACGGACGACCTCGGGGGAGACGTTCTCGCGGATCGCGACGTACTCCATCTCCGGGGTGATCTCGCCCCGGCGGGCGTACGCGAGCTGCGTGACGGCGGCGCCTCCGCGGCCCCGGCGGGGCTGGCGGGGGCGGCCCGGGAAGACCGCGTCGAGGTTCTTGAGGCCACCGCGCGGAGAGGTGTGCTTGATGCCGTCGTCCTCGGGGCGCACGGGGCGGCCGGCGTACTCCTCGGTGTCTCCGCGGCCGATGATCCAGTTCTCGCGCAGCGGTGCGAGGCCCCGGCGCACGTCCGTCTCGATCTGCGGGTCGGTGTACGGACCGGACGTGTCGTACAGCGTCACGTCCTTGCCGTTGGTGAGGTGGACCTGGCGGACGGGCACCCGGATGTCGGGGCGGGAGCCCGCCAGGTATCCCTTGTGCCAGCCGGGCTGGCGCTCGTTCTGGCCGTCGGCGTCCTGGCTGACGGCAGGCGTGCGTGCGTCCTGAATGGTCATGAGACCTGATCTCCCTACGCCGGCATTACCCGGTAACAGGTTCGGCGGTCGGCGCAGCCTCTTCCCGTACGCATCTGTGATCGCGTACGGTGATCAGCGCCCTCTCAGCCCGGTGCTCCGAGCTCCCGCGTTGTGCAAAGGTGCCCCCACGCTAGCGTCCTCCATGGCGTGCTGAACAGTGGGCCCCCTCATCTCTTGCGATGATCTGCTGGTGACGACCTCGCCGCAGCCCCCCATCGAGCCCCCCGAGCCCCATGACCACACCGGCCACGCGAACCACGGCCCCGGGCCTTCCTCCGGGCCCTCCCCGGACCCCGTCCACAGCCATGGCCACAGCCACGGCCACGGCCCGGCGGCTCCCGTCTCGAAGCACCTGCGCAAGGTCATCGCAGCCGTACTGATCCCCTTCGCCACGGCCGTCCTCGTCGGCATGGTGGTGCTCTGGCCGGGCGGCGCTCCCGCCCACGAGCGGACCGGAGTGGGCTTCGACCGGCAGACCCAGCAGGGGACGGTCGTCGCGCTCGAACGCGTCGACTGCAAATCCGTGAACGCCGCGCAGGTACCGCCGACCGGTGACACGTCCACTCCCTCGGGCCGCGAGGCCCAGGCCGCGCAGACCGGTGAGTGCAAGAAGGCCACCGTCGAGGTCGGCACCGGACCGGACAAGGGCCGGACCTTCGTCGAGATCGTCCAGCCGGGAGCGCCACGGCAGTTGGAGGACGGCCAGGGGGTGGTGGTGGCGTACGCGCCGGACGCACCCCGCGATCTCCAGTACTCGGTGATCGACGTGAACCGCAAGTTCCCCATGGCGGTGCTGGCCGCGATCTTCGCGATCGCGGTGGTGCTCGTCGGGCGGATGCGCGGACTGTTCGCGCTGATCGCGCTGGTCGTCAGCTTCGGCGTGCTGACCCTCTTCATCCTCCCGGCCATCCTCCAGGGATCGAACCCGCTGGTCGTGGCGGTGGTCGGGGCGAGCGCCATCATGCTGATCGGGCTCTACATGTGCCACGGACTGACCGCGCGCACCTCGGTCGCCGTCCTCGGCACGCTCGTCTCGCTGCTGCTGATCGGGCTGCTGGGCTCGGTGTTCATCGACTGGGCGTTCCTCAGCGGCAACACCGACGACAACACCGGCCTGATCCACGGGCTCTACCCGGACATCGACATGAGCGGTCTGCTGCTCGCCGGTGTGATCATCGGATCGCTGGGCGTCCTCGACGATGTGACGGTCACCCAGACTTCCGCGGTCTGGGAACTCCACCAGGCCGACTCCTCGATGGGGTCGCGCGCCCTGTACCGGGCGGCCATCCGCATCGGCCGCGACCACATCGCATCGGTGGTCAACACCCTGGTGCTGGCGTACGCGGGTGCCGCGCTGCCATTGCTCCTGTTGTTCTCGATCGCGAACAGCAGTATGGGTGCGGTGGCCAACAGCGAGCTGGTCGCGGTGGAGATCGTACGGACGCTCGTGGGCTCGATCGGGCTGGTGGCCTCGGTCCCCGTGACCACGGCGCTGGCCGCGCTGGTCGTCTCCGCCGACCGGCCGGGATCCCCGGCTGTCGCGCCGGCCTCGGGACCGGTCCGCGGCGGCCGAGGCCGGCGGCGCAAGCGCTGAAAGGTACGTCCGGAGGAATGCGCCGGGCGGGTGTGGTCGGTCTGGCGGCGGGCGTCAGCCGGCGTTCTGTTCGTTCTGCCTCGACTCGGCCAGGATCTTGATGAGCGCCTCGTCGAGGTTCTCCTCGAAGTCGCCCAGGTTCCGCTCCTGTCCGAGCGGAACGAGCCGGTCGGTGCGGTCGAGGAACGCGACGAGCGGAGCCGCGCTGGCGCGGAACAGGGCCCGGTCGCCGCCGACCTGAAGCCGGATGTGCACATCGGACAGGTCCTCGGGATCGGTGGGAGCGATGTGCACATCGCCGTCACCGCACGGCTTGTTGATGCCGTCGAGGAGGAGTTCCCGGCCGAACGCCCAGGTCACGGGCGCGTCTCCGGGAAGGTGGAAGGTCAGGCGGACTGCGTAGGGATCACGGGCGTCGTACCGGAGTTCCACCGGAATCCGGAACGAGAGCTCCTCGGAAACGAGGAAGCTCATCATGACCTCTGCCTGTACCGACTCGCGCATTGACTACCCCGCTGTAGTGGAAGTGGCCAGGAATGATCCCCCAGGGCCCTCTTGACAAGAGTGGTGGAAGCGCTAGCAGATCACAAGGAGTGAGTTTTCAGATACTGATAGAGAACGAGAGGGTGCTCAACAGCGCGCCTACTTCACTCCGTAGTCGATTGACTACATAGAGCAATCGATCTTCCTGGTGCAAGGGGAGAGAAATAGCCATGGTTGCGGCGGTATCGCCTGCTGTGATGGGGATGGCGGCGCAGACCGTGCCCAGGGCATATTCCTGGCGTTCGGTTACTGTCTGCATTCGCCCGAGGGCCCCGATCCTTTGTTCCAAGGAGCGCAGATCCCGCACGGTATAGGGGGTGACGGCCTCGACCGGATGACGGTCGTAGTGGTCTTTGCGCATCTTCTCGTCGAGCTGGCCGAGCAGGCACTGCCCGATGGCATGCGCGTGGCCGGTCTCCCGAAAGTCGGCCCACTCCTCGCAGGCCGGATTCGACGGGGTGTCCGAGACGCCCACGAGCTCGATCTCACCCTCGCGGTAGACCGCGAAGTAGACGGGGGCGCCGACGGCGTCGCGGAAGTGCGCGAGGGAGTCGACGATCATGCTGCGACGTTTCTGCTGGAGTCCCCCACCGGCGAGCCTCATCGCGGCGTCGCCCAGGAGGAAGACCCCGCTCTCCCTGCGCAGGTAGCCCTCGTGGGTCAGGGTGCGCAGCAGGTGGTACGCGGTGGGGAGCGGGAGCCCGGCCTCGCGAGCCAGCTGTTTCGCCGGAGCTCCCTCGCTGTGGGAGCCCGCTGCTTCGAGCAGCCTCAACGCCCTCTGGACCGAACCGATCAGAGTCGGCACACCGGCCTTGTGAACCGGAGACAAAGCTCACCCCCAGGCGTGGCGGCGGGCGCTCGGGGAGGCCCGCCCTGCGGGGGCCGCCCCCGCGCGTGCCGTTGGCTCCTGGGGGCCGTGCTCGGCGGTTCCTTCACATCACCGCAGATCAGTGCGGCATTACCGGCTTTCGGTGCCCAGGGAGCGGCACAGATTGCCACTCTATCCACCGATTCCTGGGGTGTGAGCGGTTTAGTGCGTCACGTTCCCTCACCTGGCTTAATCCCGGAACCGCCCGGACCGCCCGCTTTTACCACTCACCGGAGGAGGACTTCGAACCGCTGCCGCTGAACTTCTTCACGACGAAGATCAGGCCGCCGACGAGGGCGACGAAGAGCAGCAGCTTGAAGACGAACCCGATGAGCGCGCCCAGGATGCTGGTGATCACGCCGCCGAACACGAAGAGCACCAGCAGCGGAACGGCGACCCACTTCACCCACCAGGGCATGCCTGCGAATATCCCTCGGATCCCGTCCATGTCCTCGACCTCTTCCTCGTCCGTGACTTCCTGCTCCCGATGCTAGGAGTCCACGGCCCCGCACGGGGGCGCGCGAGCCCCCGGAGTCCCCTGATCCGCCCCTTAGGGGGATCAGGGGGGCGACCCTCATCCGCGCCGGACCGCTCAGCTCTCCGGCGGGGAGAACACCACCATCACCTTCAGGTCCTCGGTGATGTGGTGGAACTTGTGCGGGACGGCCGCCGGCACGTAGACCACGCTGCCGCGCGCGACGGTGGTCGTCTCCTCCCCGACCGTGATCGAGGCCCGCCCGCTGACGACGAAGTACACCTCGTCCTGGCGGTGCGGCTGCTGCGGATCGATCTGCCCGGCGTCGAGCGCGTACAGCCCGACCGACATGTTCCGCTCGCGCAGGAACTGCAGATAGGCGCCGTCGTTGGCGGCCCGCTCCGCTTCGAGCTCGTCAAGCCGGAAGGCTTTCATCGTCGTTGTGCCCCTTGTACTCGCTCGTACCGTTGCATCCGCTGATCTGCGGATGTCCCACCGGGATCTTCTCTGCCACGATCAGACACATGACGAATTTCGTAGTCAAGACGCTCGCCAACGCGGCAGCCCTGGCCGTCGCCATCTGGCTGCTTGCCGGCATCACCCTCGATGACGGCAGCAGTCTGGGCCGCCGCACTCTTACGCTGGTTCTGGTCGCGCTGGTCTTCGGCCTGGTCAATTTGATCGTCAAGCCGGTGGTGAAGCTGCTCTCGCTGCCGCTGTTCGTCCTCACCCTCGGTCTGTTCACGCTGGTCGTGAACGCCCTGATGCTGCTGTTGACCTCCTGGCTGGCCACGCAGCTCGACCTCAGCTTCCACGTCGACGGCTTCCTGACCGCGCTGGTCGGCGGGCTGATCATCTCCGTCGTCTCCTGGGCCGTGAACATGGTCCTGCCCGACAAGAACTGAACGGGCCGCCCATGTACCGCGTGCGCTTCGTCTGCACGGGCAACATATGCCGCTCCCCCATGGCCGAGTCGGTCTTCCGCGCCCACGTGGAGCGGGCCGGACTCGGCACGCTGGTCGAGGTGGACAGCGCCGGGACCGGCGGCTGGTACGAGGGCGACGGTGCCGACCCGCGCGCCGCCTCCGTCCTGGAGGGCGCCGGCTACGAGAAGGATCACCGGGCCCGGCAGTTCCGCTCCTCCTGGTTCGCCCGGCTGGACCTCGTCATCGCGCTCGACGCCGGGCACCTGCGCGATCTGCGCGCACTCGCCCCCACCCCGCAGGATGCCGCCAAGGTCCGGCTGCTGCGGTCTTACGATCCGGCGGCCACGGCCGCGGAAACCGACGTACCGGATCCCTACTACGGGTCCCTCGACGGGTTCGAGGAGTGCCTGGAGCTGGTCGAGGCGGCGAGCCCCGGTCTGCTGGACGCCGTACGCGAGGCCGTGAAGGAGCACACCGCGTGAACGAAGACGCCCCCGAAGAGACCATCCCCGACGCCCACGCCAACGCCAACGCCAACGCCGCCGACGCCGCCGACGCGGTCCTGTTCGGCGACGGCACCAGGGCCGTCCGCGCAGGACTGCCCGAACCCGTCAAGAACGAGCCGCCGCTGCCCGGACCGGTCTTCGCCGCCCACTTCCACCTCCCCGGCGACGTCGAAGGCCCGTACACCTACGGCCGAGACACCAACCCCACGTGGACCCTGCTGGAACGGGCGATCGGGGAACTGGAGGCTCCCGGCCAGGCCGTGCACACCATCGTCTTCGCCTCCGGCATGGCGGCGGTCTCCGCCGTCGCCCTCTCCCAGGCGCGCACCGGCGACACCGTCGTCCTGCCCGACGACGGCTACCAGGCGCTGCCCCTGCTGCGCGAGCAGCTGGAGATGTACGGGATCCACGTGCGCACCGCCCCGACCGGGGACGACGCCCAGCTCGCGGTCCTCGACGGGGCTCGGCTGCTGTGGATCGAGACCCCGTCCAACCCCGGCCTCGACGTCTGCGACGTACGGCGCCTCGCGGACGCCGCGCACGCCGGCGGGACCCTGGTCGCCGTCGACAACACGCTCGCCACTCCGCTGGGGCAGCGGCCACTGGAGCTCGGGGCGGACTTCTCCGTGGCGAGCGGCACCAAGGGCCTCACCGGTCACGGCGACCTGCTGCTCGGGTACGTCGTGTGCCGCGACCCGGAGCTCGCCGCCCGCGTCCGCAGGTGGCGCAAGATCGTCGGCGCGATTCCGGGCCCGATGGAGGCCTGGCTCGCCCACCGTTCCCTGGCCACGATCCAGTTGCGCGCACAGCGCCAGTGGGCCAACGCGCTGGCCGTCGCGGAGGCGCTTTCCGATCGCCCCGACGTGACCGGGGTGCGCTACCCGGGCCTGGCCACGGACCCCTCCCACACGACGGCCGCCCGCCAGATGCGGGGCTTCGGATCGGTGGTCTCCTTCACGCTGCCCGACCGCGCCCACGCGGAACGGTTCATGGCCGCCCTGCACCTGGTCGAGGACGCCACGAGTTTCGGCGGCGTACGGTCCACCGCGGAGCGGCGCCGACGGTGGGGCGGCGACGCGGTGCCCGAGGGCTTCATCCGCTTGTCCGCCGGGGCCGAGGACACCGAGGACCTGGTCGCGGATGTGCGGCGGGCCCTCGACTCAGCAGGCCGCAAGGGCTGAACAGGCCGTAAAAGGCGGTCCGAGCCTCCCCCCAAATGGCTCGGACCGCTCCGGGTTCCGCGCGCGAAGAACCACGCGACAAGGCTAGTTGACCCTGCGTCAGAGTCCAATCACGGTAACGACAGGTGCCTATCTGCATATTTATAGTTGAAGGCCCCCACCGAGAGGTGCCGCGATGGACCTGGCCCTGCTGCGCACCTTCGTCGCCGTCCACCGGGCCGGCTCGTTCACGCGCGCCGCCGCCCTGCTCGGACTCTCCCAGCCCGCGGTGACCTCGCAGATCCGCACGCTCGAGCGCCAGCTGGGGCGTCCGCTCTTCCACCGCCGGGCCCGCGGCGTCACCCCCACCGCCGTCGGCGACGAACTCGCCCACAAGGCCGCCCCGCACCTCGACGCCCTGCTGCGGATCACCGAGACGGAGCGGGAGGCCACCGGCGCGGTGCGCACCCTCCACGTCGCCGGACCCCCCGAGTTCCTGTGCCTGCGCGTGCTGCCCGCCCTCGCTCCCCTCGTCGGTCAGGGCCATACCCTCCGCGCCTCCCTGCAGACCGGTGCGGAGGCGACCCTCGACGGGCTCGCCGCCGGCCACCACGATCTGGTCGTCACCACCGCCCAGCCCCGCGGCGGACTCTTCACCGCCACCGCCCTGTGCGACGAGGAGCACGTGCTCGTCGCCGCGCCCTACTGGGCCGCCCTCGTCGACACGGACCGGCTGCACGACGAGGGCCCCGCGGCCCTCGACGGCATCCCGGTCGTGGAGGTCCACGAGAGCCTGCCCCTCGTCACCCGCTACTGGGCCGCCGTCTTCGACACCCTTCCCGACGCCAGGTCCCTGGCCGCCACAGTGGTCGCGCCCGACCTGCGGGCCGTACTGGAATGCGTCCGGGCCGGCGCCGGACTCGCCGTCCTTCCCCGCTACCTGTGCCGGGACGCCCTCGACAGCGCTGGGATCGTCGCCCTGGCCGAGCCGGCCGTACCACCGCTGCGCACCTGGTTCCTGGCCGTACGGACCGGAAGCCTCTCCCTCGCCCACCTCGCACGGGCGCACGACCGGCTGCTGGAAGCCGCCGTGCACTGGTGAGCCCCCCTTTTGCGGCCCGTGGCGCGTTTCAGAAGCGGAGCGGTGGGCCACTCTTCTCCCATGACCGAACGTCCCGTGGTCAAACGCACCGCCCGCGCGATCCTGCTCGACGGTGACGACCTGATCCTCATCAAGCGCACCAAGCCCGGCATCGATCCCTACTGGCTCACCCCCGGCGGGGGAGTGGAGTCCTCGGACGCCACCGTCGTCGACGCCCTCCACCGAGAGGTCCATGAAGAACTCGGCGCGAAGATCACCGATGTGGTGCCCTGCTTCGTCGACACCGTCGAGCACATCGCCGACAAGGGGGTGACCGGCGTGAAGGTGCAGCACTTCTTCGTCTGCCGCCTCGAATCGATGGACCCGAGTCTTCGGCACGGCCCCGAAATCGACGAGCCCGAGGGCGAGTACGAGATCGTCCGCGTGCCCTTCAGCCGGGTGGGCATCGCCGCCGTCCATCTCGTCCCGCTGTCCCTGCGGCACTACCTCGACGGCAACATCGAGGGTGTGCGCGCCATGCACGCTCCCGACCTGGGCTGAGCCCACGCTGGGACCGGCGGGCTGCCCGCCGGTCTCAGCCGGCGATGCCCGCCAGCTCCTCCACGGCGTCGTACCGGATCCGCTCACCGGGGATGCCGATGCGAAGGAGCTCGTCCACCCCGCTCCGGATCATCGCCGGCGGCCCGGAGATGAACGCGTCGTACGTACTCCACGGCCCGTACTCACCCACCGCCTGCGGCAGCTGACCGGCCAGCCCGTCGCCCACCACCGGGCGCACCGACAGCCACGGATGCGAGCGCTGCAGCCCCATCAGCGTGTCCTTGTCGTACAGGTCGCTGTTCCTGCGGGCCCCGAAGAACACCTCCACCGGCCGGCGCTCGCCGTGTTCGGCGACGTCCTCGATCAGCGCCTTGATCGGGGCGATGCCGGTGCCCCCGCCCAGGCACAGCATCCCGTTGTCCGTGGTGTGGTCCACCACCATCGACCCCGCCGGGGGGCCGAGGCGCAGCACGTCCCCCGGGCGGGCGTGGCGCACCAGCGCGTTGGAGACCCAGCCCGCGGGAACGGCCTTGACGTGGAAGGACAGCAGCCCGTCGGCGCGCGGCGCCGAGGCGAAGGAGTAGTGCCGCCAGACCTGCGGCCACCACGGCGTCTCCAGGCTCGCGTACTGGCCGGCCAGGAAGGCGTACGGCTGGTCGGGGCGGACCGTCAGCACCGCGATGTCGGGCGTGCGCAGATCGTGGGAGACCACCTCCGCGTGCCACCACGCCGGGGCCTTCACCTCGTCCTCAGCCGCCGCGTCGATCATGATCTGGGAGATCGCGGTGTACGCCCGCACCCACGCCGCCTGGGTCTCCGGCCCCCAGCTTGTCACCGCGTATCGGGCCAGCGCCCCGATGAGGGCCTCGCCGACCACCGGATAGTGGCCGGCCATGGTGCCGTATTTGCGGTGTCCGGTGCCCAGTCGCCGCAGGTAGGGGACGAGTACCGCGGGATTGTCGATGTGCTCGGCGGCGGTCAGCAGCGCCTTCAGCAGCCGGTCGCGCTGCGCGTCCATGGCTGCGGGGAACATCCCCCGCACCTCGGGGTGCCGGGTGAACACCAGAGCGTAGAAGTACGAGGTCACCTTGCCGGCTATGGGGGCGATCTCCGCGAGGGTCCGGCGGATGAGGACGGCGTCCGGTGAGGGCTCGGCCGTACCGCCACCGCCCCCGGCGGGTATCCGGGCCGCATCGCGTCTGGCCGATCTGGTGGGCGGAGCGTCCATGGGGTGCCTCGCTTCGAGCATCTCGGTCGGTCTGCACACGCCACGGCCTGTGAATCCGTGGTTCCGGGGTTTCACAGCGTGCCAGCCGTCTCACAGGCCTGCGGGGAAACGCGGAAAATCCGCGTTTCGAACCCACTTTCCTCTTAAGATGTCTCAACTCCCGGGCGCGCCACCCCCACCAGCTGGTACGCCTCCCGTAGGTCCCGCCCCTCGTAGATGTGGGTCGCACGCTCCGCCAGGTAGGGCCGGGCGTTGACCGCCACCGAGACCGGCACCACCTCGAAGAGCATCGCGTCGGTCACCGAGTCCCCGTACGCGACGCAGTCGCCGCGGCTCACACCGAACCGCTCGCACAGTCGGTCCGCCACCGTGACCTTGGCTTCGGGCGTCAGGATCCCGGCCTCCTCCACAGGCCGGGTGAAGGGCACCTCCGGGAAGACCGAACCGTGCGCGGCGTCCGCGCCCCACTCCAGCAGCAGTTCCACGAAGAAGGACGGCGACAGGGAGATCACCGCGCAGTAGTCCCCGCGTTGCCTGATCTCCCGCCAGACGTCCCGGATCCCCGCGAGCCAGGGGGCTCCGTCGAATGCCGCCCGGACATGCGCGGGCGTGAGATCGGCCCACAGCGCGTGGGCGGCCACCGAGAACTGATGCGGCCCGATCTCCCGGGCGGCGAATGCTCGTTCCAGCGCGGCGATCTCGGCGCTCACCCCGAGCTGGCGCGAGATCTCGACCGGGGCCGCCGAGCCGTACATCAGCGTCCCGTCGAGATCGAAGAGGTGCAGGAGGGTCATAGCCGACGAGGCTAGTGGGTTCGTTTCACGTGAAACACCGTGTTTCACGTGAAACGCCGTGCTCCGACGGGACGAGTTCGCGGCCGTGCCACCGCATCCGGGAAAGCACCCCTTGTTTCACGTGAAACATCCATGCCCAAATCCCCTGGACGGCTCCCAGCCCATGATCCAGTCTGGGCCGGTGACACCACACCTCACCGATCTGCCGATCCGGGCGCTGACCGTGGACGATCTCCACCGCTGCGCCGACCTGTCCGAAGATCGCGGCTGGCTCCGCGAGGACCACAAGTGGGGGCTGCTCCTCGCCGCCGGAGACGGCTACGGCGTCGATGCACCGGACGGCCGGGGACTCGCGGCCGCCTGCATCGTCACCCGGTACGGCACCACCCACACCGGACCGGAGCTCGCCGCCATCGGGATGGTCCTCGTCGCCGACCGTTACGCACGCCGGGGCCTGGGCCGCCGCCTGATGACCCATGTCTGCGACGACGTGCTCAAGGGCGTCCCCCTCACCCTGCACGCCACCCCGTACGGACGCCCCCTCTACGAGGAGCTCGGCTTCGAGACGACGGGCCGCGCCGAGATGCTGACGGGCACCTTCCGTCCCGACGGCCCGCCCGACGCGGGCGGCACCGTCCGGGTAAGGCCGGCCACCGCCGAGGACCTCCCGCGCATTCTGCGTCTGGACGCCGAGGTCTTCGGCGCCGACCGCATGCACGTGATCACCCGGCTGCCCGCCTTCGCCGACCGGCTGGTCGTCGCCGAGGACCGCAGCGGAGACGGCCCCCTCACGGGATACGCCGCGGCCTGGCCCAACATGCACACCCACGTCATCGGCCCGCTGATCGCGCACGACACCGCCACCGCCCAGTCCCTGGTCACCGCGCTTGCCCTGGGCACGGACCGGCCGCTGCGCACCGATGTCGACGTACGCCACGAGGAGCTCCTCGCCTGGCTCAAGGACCGGGGGCTCGGCTCCGTGGCCTTCAACGCCGTCATGACCCGGGGCCTCCCCGGCCTGCCCGGCGACTGGACCCGCCGGTGGGCGCCGCTCACCGTGGCCGCGGGCTGAGAAAGGAACACCCGTCGTGACCGACACTTCCGATGTGGCCATCCGGCCCGCCACCGAGGCCGACCTGCCCGCCATCGTCGCCATGCTGGCCGATGATCCGCTCGGCGCCACCCGCGAGTCCCCGGAGGACCTCACCCCGTACCTCGCGGCCCTGGCGCGCCTGACCGGCGATCCGCACCAGCACCTGGTCGTCGCCGTCCGCGCGGACCGCGTCGTGGGCACCCTCCAGCTGACCATCGTCCCGGGCCTCTCCCGCAAGGGGGCCACCCGTTCGATCATCGAGGGCGTCCGCGTCCACGCGGACGAGCGCGGAAGCGGCCTGGGCACCCGCTTCATCGAGTGGGCGGTGGAGAAGTCCCGCGCCGAGGCGTGCTCGCTGGTCCAGCTGACCTCGGACGTGACCCGGACCGACGCCCACCGCTTCTACGAACGGCTCGGGTTCACTCCCTCCCACGTCGGGTTCAAGCTGCAGCTCTGACCGGCCGCGCCGAGAGGCCGGGCCCCGTGTCGGCGGCCCGGCCTACGATCGGGAGGATGAACCCCAGCCTCCCCCTCGTCAGCACGGCGGAGCGCCGCCACCGGCTCGGCCGACGTCACCGCCTGGCCCCCTCGGCCCGCGCCGCGACGGTTGCGGAGGCGGCGGATTCCATCGTCGCCCTGCACGCCACCGATGCCGCAACCGTCTTCCTCTCGGCGCGTGCCCGACTCGGCGAGGGCGGCCCGAGCACGATCGAGCAGGCGCTCTACGAGGACGTCAGCCTCGTGCGGCTGCTCAGCATGCGCAATACGCTCTTCGCGGTCTCCGCGGAACTCGCCCCGTACGTCGACGCCTCGACGGCCCGGGCGATCGCCGCCAAGGAGCGCCGCACCTTCCTCAAGCACCTCGACGAGGACGGGCAGGGACTCGACGCCGCGTGGCTGGCCCGGGTGGAGGCCGCCGCACTCGACGCCCTCGACGCCCTCGGCCCCACCACCGGCAGCCAGTTGTCCACCGCCGTGCCCGCCCTGCGCCAGAAGATCACCATCGGCCGGGGCAAGAAGTACGAGACGCAGACCGGTGTCGCCACCCGTGTCATCCGCCTGCTGGCCGCCGACGGCCGGATCCGCCGCGACCGGCCGCGCGGATCCTGGACCTCCAGCCAGTACCGCTGGGTCCACACCGAACCCTGGCCGACCGTACCCGCGGCCGAGGCGCGCGCGGAGATCGCCCGCCGCTGGCTGCATGCGTACGGCCCGGCGACGGAGGCCGACCTCAAGTGGTGGACCGGCTGGACCCTCACGGACGTCCGCAAGGCCCTGGCCGCCGTGGGCCCCGACCAGGTCCGCCTCGAAGACGGCGGCACCGCCCTCGTCATCCCCGGGGACACGGGCCCCGAACCGGCCCCCGAGCCCTGGGCGGCGCTGCTGCCCGCCCTCGACCCCACCGGTATGGGCTGGGCCGACCGCGGTTTCCAGCTCGACCCCACCCACAGGGCCGCCCTCTTCGACTACGCCGGCAACATCGGCCCCACCGTGTGGTGGAACGGCGAGATCGTCGGCGGCTGGGCCCAGCGCTCCGACGGCGAGATCGTCTGGCGACTGCTGGGCACCCCCGGCGCCGCAGCCGAGGAGGCGATCACCGCCGAGGCCGCCCGGCTCGCCTCGTGGGTGGGCGGCGCCCGCATCACCCCGCGGTTCCGCACCCCGCTCGAGCGTGAGCTCGTCACCTGAGCCGGCGCCGGGGCCGGAGCCCGGTCCTGGCCCGGACGCGCACCCGGGACGTCAGCCGATGCCCCGCCAGCCCTGCGGGTCCACCCCGCCGGGCACCGGTGCCTGGGCGTCGTACGGCTCCCTGGTGAACACGAAGGACGCCAGGTCGAGATGGCTCACCGAGCCGTCCTCGCGGCGCACCGCCCGCAGCGTCTCGCCTGCGTAGTAGCCGGACAGGCCCGTCCAGGTGCCGTCCGGCTCCGCCCGGAAGCGCGCGGAACGTCCGGTCGCGCCCACCGGTCCCAGCTCCAGCGATCCGTCCGCCTTCAGCCGCACCAGTTGGGCCGAGGTCCCCCAGTACCAGGGCCCGCACACTTCCAGCGGCACCTGGTCGGCCTCCGTGAACGGCCGCCACGGCTGCGGGAAGCGCGGCTCGGCCTCCGCGACGAGCGCCACCAGGTCCGCGGCCACCGTCGAAACCGGCAGCCCCGAGGTGCAGTTCGCCAGAACCACCGCCGCCACGTCGTCCGCCTCGCTCAGCCACAGCCCCGCAACGAACCCGGGCAGTGATCCGCTGTGCCCCACCAGCCGGCGTTCGCCCTGGGCCGTCAGCTGCATCCCGAGCCCGTATCCGCTCTCGGCCAATCCCGGCTCCGGGGGCGCGGCCGAGGTGCGCATCTCCCGTACGGAATCCGCGCCCAGCACCCGATCGTCCCCCCGCAGCAGGAAGTCCGCGAACCGCGCCAAGTCCCGGGTCGTGGACCACAGCTGACCGGCCGGGGCCATCAGCCCCAGGTCCTCCAGAGGCTCGGGCATCATCAGGTCCGCCCACGGGTGCACCGCCCAGCCGCCCGCGTGCGGGGCCTGCGGCGACCCGCTCGTCCGGTCCAGCCCGAGCGGCTCCAGCACCTCGGCCTTCAGCACCTCTTCCCACGGCTTCCCGCGCAGCGCTTCGACCAGCGAACCCAGCAGCGTGTAACCCGGGTTGGAATAGTGGTGCCTGCTCCCCGGCGTGTGCCGGAACGGCTCATCCCCCAGGACGTCGGCGAGCTCCGGCCGCAGAGCACCGGGGGTGCGCTCCCACCATGCGCCGGGCGTCTCCGCAGCCAGACCGCCGGTGTGAGACAGCAGTTGGGCGATCGTCGTCTCACCGGCACCGGTCCCCGGCAGGTGCTTCTCCAGCGGATCGGCAAGCCCGAGCAGGCCCTCGTCCCTGAGCCGCATCACCAGAACAGCGGTGAAGGTCTTGGTGATCGACCCGATCCGGTACTGAACGTTCCCGTCCGGGCCGTGGCCCTCCACCGAAGTCCGGGAGCCCTCCCAGACCACCTCGCCGCCCCGCAGGACGGCAGCCACCACGGAGGGCGCCCGCCCTTCGCTCTGCGCGACGGCGATCCGGTGCCTCAGCGCACGCCGGGTGGCAGGGAGAAGTTCCAGGTCCTCAGAAAGGTCATCCATGATCGGATGCTACGTGTTGGCCATGTCCACGAAGCGCGAATAGTGACCCTGGAAGGCCACCGTGATCGTGGCCGTGGGGCCGTTACGGTGCTTGGCCACGATCAGGTCCGCCTCGCCGGCGCGGGGGGACTCCTTCTCATACGCGTCCTCGCGGTGCAGCAGGATCACCATGTCCGCGTCCTGCTCGATCGAGCCCGACTCACGCAGGTCGGAGACCATCGGCTTCTTGTCGGTGCGCTGCTCCGGACCACGGTTCAGCTGGGAGAGCGCGATCACGGGGACCTCGAGCTCCTTCGCCAGCAGTTTGAGGTTTCGGGACATGTCCGAGACCTCCTGCTGGCGGCTTTCGGGACGGCGCGATCCGCCCGACTGCATCAGCTGGAGGTAGTCGATGACCACGAGCGAGAGGTCGTTGCGCTGCTTGAGCCGACGGCACTTGGCCCGGATCTCCATCATCGACAGGTTGGGGGAGTCGTCGATGTAGAGCGGGGCGGCGGAGACGTCCGGCATCCGGCGGGCCAGCCGGGTCCAGTCGTCGTCCGTCATCGTGCCCGAGCGCATGTGGTGCAGCGCCACGCGCGCCTCCGCCGAGAGCAGGCGCATGGCGATCTCGTTGCGCCCCATTTCGAGGGAGAAGATCACGCTCGGCAGGTTGCTCTTGATGGAGCAGGCGCGAGCGAAGTCCAGCGCGAGGGTGGACTTGCCCATCGCGGGACGGGCCGCGATGACGATCATCTGGCCGGGGTGCAGGCCGTTGGTCAGCGAGTCCAGGTCTGTGAAGCCGGTGGGAACACCCGACATCTGTCCGCTGCGGGAACCGATCGCCTCGATCTCGTCGAGGGCGCCCTCCATGATGTCGCCGAGCGGCAGGTAGTCCTCTGAGGTCCGCTGCTCGGTGACGGCGTAGATCTCGGCCTGGGCGCTGTTGACGATCTCGTCGACGTCACCGTCGGCCGCGTAGCCCATCTGTGTGATCTTCGTACCGGCGGCGACCAGGCGGCGCAGGACGGCTCTCTCGTGAACGATCTCCGCGTAGTACTCGGCGTTTGCCGCCGTGGGCACGGACTGGACCAGGGTGTGCAGGTACGAGGCCCCGCCCACCTTGCTGATCTCGCCGCGCCGGGTCAGCTCGGCGCCGACGGTGATGGGGTCGGCCGGCTCCCCCTTGGCGTACAGGTCGAGGATGGCCTGGTAGATCGTTTCGTGCGAGGGCCGGTAGAAGTCGTGGCCCTTGAGGACCTCCACGACGTCGGCGATCGCGTCCTTCGAGAGCAGCATGCCGCCGAGCACCGACTGCTCGGCGTCGAGGTCCTGCGGGGGGACGCGCTCGAAGCCGCCGCCGCCGCCGTCCCAGGAGCCGCCCTCGCGGCCCCGGTCGTGCTGTTCGTCCCCGCGGCCGCGGCCTTCGCTGTTACGGCGCGAGCGGGCGGGCAGACGGTCACCTGGACCGCTGTCGGCCCAGGGGTCGTCCATGGGCTCGGGCATGCTCACCGGGCCGCCTCCTCCCGTCCGCAACGCGGACCTCGCCGTGTCAGTCTTTCTACGACACGGCTCTGACATATGGGGCACCCGAATCCGCCGGTGGGGAGTCGGGCAACGCACCACGGTAGGGCCGGGAGCGGCGTCAGCCAATCTTGTTATCCACAGGCTGTGTGGATGAGGTGTGGATGACGGCGCCAATGCTGTGGGTAACTCGCCGGAAGCTGTGCACGGACCGGGGGACGACGCTGTGGACAAAATCACCTACCCCACCCCGTCACCCCACCTGACCTGCACTTTGTCCATTCAGGCGCAGTGGAGGAGAAAATTCTCGGCCACCGTCTCGAGATCGCCTCCAATGAGGTGTGAGGAACGTCCAAGTCAACGCCACGGTAAGGACCCAAGTGGCCTTGCATCTGTTACCTGTGGAAGACTAGATTGAGCGCATGACTCAGGCTCTGGCAGAACCCAAGGCGGGGCGGAGACGGCACGACCGAGAGATCTTCACTCTCGCTGTCCCCGCCTTCGGCGCCCTCGTCGCCGAGCCCCTCTTCGTGCTGACCGACAGCGCCATCGTGGGGCACCTCGGCACCCCCCAGCTGGCCGGCCTCGGCATCGCCGCCGCTCTCCTCACCACCGCCGTCAGCGTCTTCGTCTTCCTCGCCTACGCCACCACTGCGGCCGTCTCCCGCCGGGTCGGTGCGGGCGACCTGCAGGCGGCCATCCGGCAGGGCATGGACGGCATCTGGCTCGCCCTCCTGCTCGGTGTCGCCGTCATCGCCGTGGTACTGCCCTCGGCGCCCTGGCTGATCTCCCTCTTCGGAGCCTCCGAGACCGTCGCGCCGTACGCGATCACCTATCTCCGGATCTCCGCCATCGGCATCCCGGCCATGCTCATGGTCCTGGCCGCCACCGGGGTCATCCGAGGCCTCCAGGACACCCGGACTCCGCTCTACGTCGCCGTCGGCGGCTTCGCCCTCAATGCAGGCCTGAACGCCGCCCTCGTCTACGGGGCGGGCCTCGGCATCGCCGGCTCCGCCTGGGGGACGGTCATCGCCCAGTGCACCATGGCCGCCGCCTACCTCTTCGTGGTCGTCCGCGGAGCCCGACGGCACAGCGCCTCCCTACGACCCGACGCCGCGGGGATCCGGGCCTGCGCCCAAGCCGGTGCACCCCTCCTGGTCCGCACCCTGTCCCTGCGCGCCATCCTCATGATCGCGACCGCCGTGGCCGCACGGCTCGGCGACGCCGACGTCGCCGCCCACCAGATCCTGCTCGCCCTGTGGAGCCTGCTCGCCTTCGCCTTGGACGCCCTTGCGATCGCCGGGCAGGCGATCATCGGCCGCTACCTGGGCGCGGGTGACGGCGAGGGCGCCAAAGCCGTCTGCCGCCGCATGGTGCAGTGGGGCATCGTCTCGGGCATCGTGCTCGGGCTGCTGGTCGTCCTGGCCCGACCGGTGTTCATCCCGCTGTTCACCGGCGATCCGGCGGTCGAATCCGCCCTGCTGCCCGCCCTGCTGGTCGTGGCACTCTCCCAGCCCGTCTCCGGCATCGTCTTCGTACTCGACGGCGTTCTGATGGGCGCGGGCGACGGCCCCTACCTTGCCCGGGCCATGCTCGTGACCCTCGCCGCGTTCACCCCGGCAGCGCTTCTCGTGCCGATCGTGGGCGGCGGCCTGACGACGCTCTGGTGGGCCATGACGCTGATGATGCTGGTCCGGATGGTCACCCTCCAGCTGCGCGCCCGCTCGGGCCGATGGGTGATCACGGGAGCCACCCGCTGAAACGGCGGTGATGTTTCACGTGAAACATCGCCGAGCCGCTGCCGGGGCCATCGGTGTTTCACGTGAAACACCGCCGCCGTCCCTGTCACCATCTCTCCGCCCCAGGTCTCCGGTCTCGGGGAACGACGAAGGGCCGCACCCCGGAGGGTGCGGCCCTTCGTGTTGCTGCCCTTAGGCGGCGACGACCTCGACGCCCACGTTCGCGGCCACGTCGGCGTGCAGACGCACGGAGACCTGGTACGAACCGAGGGTCTTGATCGGGGAGCCCAGCTCGACGCGGCGCTTGTCGACCTTCGGGCCACCGGAAGCCTCGATCGCCGTGGCGATGTCGGCCGGGGTCACGGAGCCGAAGAGACGACCGGCGTCACCCGCACGGGTGGCCAGACGGACCTTCACGCCCTCGAGCTTGGCCTTGACCTCATTGGCCTGCTCGATGGTCGCGATCTCGTGGATCTTGCGGGCGCGGCGGATCTGCGCCACGTCCTTCTCGCCACCCTTGGTCCAGCGGATCGCGAAACCACGCGGGACCAGGTAGTTGCGAGCGTAACCGTCCTTCACGTCGACGACATCGCCGGCGGTGCCGAGGCCAGAGACCTCGTGGGTCAGGATGATCTTCATTAGTCGGTCACCCTTTCCTTATCGCGCGGTGGACGTGTAGGGCAGCAGCGCCATCTCACGGCTGTTCTTCACGGCCGTGGCGACGTCACGCTGGTGCTGCGTGCAGTTGCCGGTAACGCGGCGGGCACGGATCTTGCCGCGGTCGGAAATGAACTTCCGCAGCATGTTCGTGTCCTTGTAGTCCACGTACACGGTCTTGTCCTTGCAGAACGCGCAGACCTTCTTCTTAGGCTTGCGCACAGGCGGCTTCGCCATTGTGTCTCTCCTGTGTGATCAAGAAGTGGGGATGCGAGCCGGCCCTAGAAGGGCGGCTCGTCCGAGTAGCCACCGCCGGAGCCGCCGGAGCTTCCGCCCCAACCGCCCCCGCCGCCGCCCTGCTGCTGGCCACCGGCCGGCGCGCTGGACGACCACGGGTCGTCGGAGGGAGCTCCGCCGCCCTGCGGGGCACCGGCACCGGGGGCTCCGCCCCAGTTGCCGCCGCCGCCACCCTGCGGCTGACCGCCGCCGCCATATCCACCCTGGCCACCGCGACCCGTGGTCTTGGTGACCTTGGCCGTGGCGTTCTTCAGGCTGGGGCCGACTTCCTCGACGTCCAGCTCGTAGACCGTGCGCTTGACACCCTCACGGTCCTCGTACGACCGCTGCCTCAGCCGGCCCTGCACGATGACGCGCATGCCTCGCTGAAGGGACTCGGCGACGTTCTCCGCCGCCTGCCGCCACACCGAGCAGGTCAGGAACAGGCTCTCGCCGTCCTTCCACTCATTGGTCTGACGGTCGAAGGTGCGGGGGGTGGACGCGACACGGAACTTCGCGACCGCCGCACCCGAGGGGGTGAAGCGCAGCTCGGGGTCGTCGACGAGATTGCCGACGACCGTGATGACGGTCTCGCCTGCCATGGATGAACCTCTCGGCGGGGATTGCTGCTGGGCTGCTGTGCTACTCGGTCCCGATTACCGCTGAACCGAAGTTCAGTGGGTCTCGGGGCGAAGGACCTTGGTCCGGAGAACCGACTCGTTCAGGTTCATCTGTCGGTCAAGCTCCTTGACGACCGCAGGCTCGGCCTGAAGGTCGATGACCGAGTAGATGCCCTCGGGCTTCTTCTTGATCTCGTAAGCGAGACGACGACGGCCCCAGGTGTCGACCTTCTCGACCTTTCCGTTGCCCTCACGGACGACAGAAAGGAAGTTCTCGATCAGCGGGGAGACAGCGCGCTCCTCGAGATCGGGGTCGAGGATGACCATCACTTCGTAGTGACGCATGTGGAACCCACCTCCTTTGGACTCAGCGGCCACGGTCGTTCCGTGGCAGGAGGGTCGTGATGCGTGCGCACGGTGTCCGATAGCAGACACCGCGCAGCTGTACAGACTACCTCCTCGACTCCTTCCGGTTGAAATCCGGCAGGAGAGGGCCACAATCTGTATCCATCGGGTGTGCTCGGTGCTATGCCTTCGGCGCCTGCCGGAAGCGGCCCGCAGCACCGCTCTGCTTCAGCCAGGAGGTGCCTTCCGATGGCACAGGCAATACGGTCCCAGCCCTCCATCTCGCTCCTCGCGACCGATGGCAAGCCCCACCCGCTGCAGGACACCCTGATGGCGGTCACCCTGGTCCTCGGCGCCGTGGCGTTCGTCACGGCCTTCTTCCACGGCCTGCACCTGCTCACCTCATGGGCGGGGCTGATCGGCATCCTGACCGGCGCGTACGGACAGTTCGTCTCCGTCACGACACGCGAGCGCTTCGCGCTGATCATCGGCCTTGGCGCATCTGCCATCGGCTTCTTCATCGGCATGTTCCACGGCGGTCTCTTCGGCGGCTGACCGGGCTCAGCGGGACACCTCCGCGACAGGGCGCCGGCACCGCACCGGCCCGGGCCTCCGGCCTGTCCCCCAGATGGGTGGCGCCCCTGTCGCAGTAGGCTTCGCGCCATAGCCAGCGAAGCCGCCGGAGGAGACGCCCCGCATGAGCCTGTCCCTGAGGACCATCAGCCGAGAGCAGCATCTGGGTTACCTCCAGAGCCTGCCCTCGGCGAGCCACTGCCAGGTCCCGGCGTGGGCCGACGTGAAGAACGAGTGGCGTTCCGAGAATCTCGGATGGTTCAACGAGTCCGAGGAACTCGTCGGCGCGGCCCTCGTGTTGTACCGGCAGCTGCCCAAGGTGAAGCGGTACCTCGCGTACCTCCCCGAGGGCCCGGTCATCAACTGGTACGCCCCGAACCTGGAGGAGTGGCTCCAGCCGATGCTGGCGCACCTCAAGCAGCAGGGCGCCTTCACCGTGAAGATGGGCCCGCCCGTCGTCATCCGCCGCTGGAACTCGACGGCCATCAAGGCCGGCATCCAGGACCCGAACGTGAAGCGCCTGCGCGACGTGGAGGCCTCGGTCATCGAGCCCCGCGCCTTCGAGGTGTCCGACAAGCTGCGCCGTATGGGCTGGCAGCAGGCCGAGGACGGCGGCGCCGGCTTCGGCGACGTCCAGCCCCGCTACGTCTTCCAGGTGCCCCTGGCCAACCGCTCGCTGGACGACGTCCTCAAGGGCTTCAACCAGCTGTGGCGCCGCAACATCAAGAAGGCCGAGAAGGCCGGCGTCGAGGTCGTCCAGGGCGGCTACGACGACCTGCCGACCTGGCAGCACCTGTACGAGATCACGGCCGAGCGCGACAAGTTCCGCCCGCGCCCGCTCAGCTACTTCCAGCGCCAGTGGACGGCCCTCAACTCCGAGGACCCCAACCGGATGCGCCTCTACATCGCGACGCACGAGGGGGAGCCGCTGGCCGCCGCCACGATGCTCACCGTCGGCCAGCACGTCTGGTACTCGTACGGCGCCTCCGCCAACCACAAGCGCGAGGTGCGGCCCTCGAACGCGATGCAGTGGCGCATGCTGCGCGACTCGTACGCGCTCGGCGCCAGCGTCTACGACCTGCGCGGCATCTCTGACACGCTGGACGAGAACGACCACCTGTTCGGTCTCATCCAGTTCAAGGTCGGCACGGGCGGCGAGGCCGTGGAGTACGTCGGCGAGTGGGACTTCCCGCTCAACAAGGTGCTCCACAAGGCGCTCGACATCTACATGTCGCGCCGCTGACCCAGTCTCCACCCCGCCCCATCCACACACACAGCACCGCTGCACCAGGCAGCTTCTCAGGAGAGGTTCCGGACGGGCATGGCGCTCACGCTCTACGTCGACACCGCGCGCTGGCGTGCGCACCAGAAGCAGATCCAGGACCAGTTCCCCGGAATGATCCCGGTCTGCAAGGGCAACGGCTACGGCTTCGGCCACGAGCGGCTGTGCGAGGAGGCGACCCGGATGGGCGCCGACGTGCTCGCCGTCGGGACGACGTACGAGGCCGCGAGCATCAAGGACTGGTTCGGCGGCGACCTGCTCGTCCTCACCCCGTTCCGGCGGGGCGAGGAGCCGGTGCCGCTGCCGGACCGGGTCATCCGCTCGGTGTCCTCCCTGGACGGGGTCCGCAGCCTGGTCGGGGCCCGTATGGTCATCGAGTGCATGAGCTCGATGCGCCGCCACGGAATCTCCGAGCAGGATCTGGGCCAGCTGCACGGGGCCATCGAGGACGTCCGGCTGGAGGGCTTCGCCCTGCACCTGCCCCTGGACCGCCCGGACGGCTCGGACGCCGTCGAGGAGGTCATCGGCTGGATGGACCGGCTGCGCGCGGCCCGTCTGCCGCTGCACACGATGTTCGTCAGCCATCTGCGGGCGGAGGAGCTGGCGCGACTCCAGCAGCAGTTCCCGCAGACCCGTTTCCGGGCGCGCATCGGCACCCGGCTGTGGCTGGGCGACCACGAGGCGACCGAGTACCGCGGGGCGGTCCTCGACGTCACGCGCGTGGCCAAGGGCGACCGGTTCGGCTACCGCCAGCAGAAGGCCGCGTCCGACGGCTGGCTGGTCGTGGTCGCCGGCGGTACCTCACACGGGGTAGGCCTGGAGGCCCCCAAGGCGCTCCACGGCGTGATGCCGCGTGCCAAGGGCGTCGCCCGGGCGGGCCTGGCCACGGTCAACCGAAACCTGTCGCCGTTCGTGTGGGCGGGCAAGCAGCGCTGGTTCGCGGAGCCGCCGCACATGCAGGTGTCGATCCTGTTCGTGCCCTCGGACGCGACCGAGCCGAAGGTCGGCGACGAGCTCGTCGCGCACCTGCGGCACACCACCACGCAGTTCGACCGGGTGCTCGACGCCTGAGCCGCCCGGTCGGTCCCGAGGGCCCCGGTCAGTCCTTGGGGCCCGCGCCCCAGTCGACCCGCTGTCCGTCCGAGGGCGCCGCGTACCGCGGCGCCCTCGCGGCGTCGGAGAGCACGAAGACGTCCTCGGCCCCGTCCAGGACCCCACCGGAAGGGTCGTCCGAGCCGTCCCGCCGTACGACGTCCCGCTCGGGCATCAGGATGTCGCGGACGATGACCGCGCAGAGGTACAGGGTCGCCAGCAGGTGCGCGGCGATCGCCAGCTGGTAGCCCTCCACGGGCAGGCCCTGGTGCTTGTCCCCGCTGGTCGTGTAGGCCAGGTAGAACCAGATTCCGAAGAAGTAGACGACCTCGCCGGCCTGCCAGATGAGGAAGTCCCGCCAGCGCGGCCGGGCCAGCGCGGCGAGCGGGATGAGCCACAGCACGTACTGCGGCGAGTAGACCTTGTTGCACAGGATGAAGGCGGCGACGACCAGGAAGGCCAGCTGAGCGAACCGGGGGCGGCGCGGGGCGGTCAGGGTGAGCAGCCCGATGGCCCCGCACAACAGGAGCGTCAGACCCGTCGCGTACGTGTTGGCGCCGTCGAGGGGGTTGCCCGAGCGCTGGGAGATCAGCAGCCACACGGAGCCGAAGTCGATGGGCCGCTCCTGGCTGAAGGTGTAGAACTTCGTCCAGCCTTCCCAGGCGAAGAGCATGACGGGCAGGTTGACCGTGAACCAGGCCTGGGCCGCGCCGAAGGCGGCCAAGCCGAATTCGCGCCACTTCCCCGCCCGCCAGCAGAGCACGAACAGCACCCCGAGCAGCAGGACGGGATAGAGCTTGGCCGCGGTGGCCAGGCCGATGAAGACGCCGAAGAGGACCGTCTGCCTGCGGGACCACATGAGCATTCCGGCGGCGGTCAGGGCGATGGCCAGCAGGTCCCAGTTGATCGTGGCCGTGAGGGCGAAGGCGGGCGCGAGGGCGAAGAGCAGGGCGTCCCAGGGCCGGCGGCGGTGGGTGCGGGCGACGCACACGGCGATGACCGCCGCGCAGGCCATCAACATCCCCGCATTGACCATCCAGTACATCTGTTCGCGGTGCTGCATGGAACCGCTGCCCGGGGTCAGCCAGGAGGCGATCTCCATGAAGAGCCCGGTGAGCACCGGGTACTCCAGGAACTCCATGTCCCCGGGGAGGCGGTCCAAATAGGGCGTGAGGTTGTCGGCGAAACCGCGTACCGCGTACAGGTGCGGGATGTCGGAGTAGCAGGCGTGGGTGTACTGCGAGCCCGCTCCCCGGAACCACGCCCAGTCGTAGCACGGCAGCTTCTGCACCATGCCGAGCGCGAACATGCCGATGGCGAGGAGCGCCACGATGCGGACCGGCCCCAGCCAGTGCCCGCCCAGCCGTGCATAGCGGCCGAGCGGGCCGCCGATGAACTCACTGCCCGCTGCGGCGACCTCGTCCTGCTGCGTGGGCAGTACGGGGCGGTCCTCGTGCACCTTCGTCATGGGCTCATCCTGCCGTACGGGCCCGGACATGGGGGAAGGCCGTCACACGGCGGGTGTGACGGCCTTCCTGGACTCACGCGGCGGTGGGGCGGCTCACTCGGTCTCGAAGTCGTCGAACGAGCTGGTGGTGCCGCCCGGCCGGCCCGGTCTGACGGTGCTCGTCGGAGACGGCGATCCGCTGGATCCGCCGGTGGTGCCGGCGATGATCCCCGAAGTGCTGCCGCCGTCCGTGCCTCCGTCGGTGGTCCCGCCCGTGCTGTCGTCCGGGTCGCAGTACAGCCCCCACGGCTTGCAGGACGGCTTGCCGCCCTTGGACGGGCTCGGCGACGGCGGCGGGGAGCTCGGCGGGAGGGTCGACGGGGAGGGGGACGGCGGGACGACGGCCGAGGGGGTCGGTGAGGGGGCACCGGCGGAATCGGCGACGACGCCGATCTCCTCGGGCTCCGGGAAGTCCTTGACCGGTGCGCCCTTGAGCGCTTCGCGCATGTACTCGGTCCAGATGACGGCCGGGATGTCACCACCGTGGATCGAGGGGATGTCGCCCACGCCCTTCATGGAGATCAGCTTCCGGTCCGCCGAGTTGGGGTCGCTGCGGAAGAGCACCACCGAGGTGGACAGCTCCGGCGTGTAGCCGACGAACCACGCCGACTTGTTCTCGTCCGTGGTACCGGTCTTGCCGGCGGCCGGCCTGCCCAGTTTCTTGACCTTGGTCGCGGTGCCGTTCTGGACCACGTTCTGCAGGACCTTGGTGATGTTGTCCGCGATGGAGTCGTCCATGGCGCGCTGGTCCGCCGGCGCCTCGAAGCCGGGCAGCTTCTGGCCGTCCTTCTCGACCTGCATCACGGAGTACGGCTCGCGGTGGGTGCCGGAGGCGGCGAAGGTCGCGTACGAGTCGGCCATCCGGATGGCGCTGGGCGTCGAGGTTCCCAGGGCGAAGGAGGCGTCGTTGTTCGGGTTCAGCGACTCCTTGAGGAGGCCGGTGGACTCGGCCACCTCCCGGACCTTGTTGTGGCCGACGTCGAAGACGAGCTGGGCGAACGGGACGTTGATGGACTTCTCCATCGCCTCGTTGAGGGTCACGTACCCGAAGGGGGTGGGGCTCTCGTTCTTCTGCCTGAACGGGTTGCCGGAGCCGTCGCGCAGTGGCTGGCCCTCACGGTTGTTGATCACTGTGAGGTCGTTGGCCTGGTACTTGCTGTCGGGTGAGAGGCCCTTGCCGTTGGAGTTCTGGGTGCCGTACTCCATCGCCGCCGCCAGCACGTACGGCTTCCACGTCGAGCCGACCGGGACACCGCTGGTGTTGGCGTTGTTGCTGAAGTGCTTCCGGTCCCAGCCAGGACCGCCGTACAGGGCCACGAGCGCCCCGCTCTTCACGTCCACGGAGGCCGCGCCGAACTGCACGAAGGTGTCCGTGTCGGGGCGCTTCTTCTCGTCGATGAACCCGTCCCGGGTTTCCTCGACCGCCTTGGCGAGGGCGTCCACCTTCGACTTATCGAACGTGGTCTTGATCCGGTAGCCGCCCAGGGCCATCTGCTCGACGGAGACGTCTGCGGTCTTCATCACGTACGCCTTGGCCGTGTCGACCAGGTAGCCGATCTGACCGGTCATGCCGCGGGCCTGCTCGGACTCGACGCGCGGGGGGAACTGCGCGTCCGTGTACTTCGCCCGCTCGGCCTTCTCCATCCGGCCGACCTCGACCTCGCGGTCCAGCACCCAGGCCCAGCGCTTCCTGGCCCGCTGTTCGTTGAGCTCCGGGGTCGCCGCCGCGCCGATGCCGCCGTCCGGGTTGTAGAGGTTGGGGCCCTTCAGCACGGAGGCCAGGAAGGCGCACTCGGCGGGGTTCAGCTCCTGGCTGTCCTTGCCGAAGTAGGCACGGGCCGCGGCCTGGATGCCGTAGGCGTCCCGCCCGTAGTAGGCGGTGTTCAGGTACCCCGCGAGGACCTTGTCCTTCTCCTCGGAGACGCCCAGCCTCAACGCGATGAAGAGCTCGGTGACCTTGCGCTTGAGCGTCTGGTCGGAGTCCAGGTAGGTGTTCTTCACGTACTGCTGGGTGATGGTCGAGCCGCCCTGGGTGGAGCCGCCCGTGGCCATGTTCCACACGGCGCGGGCGATGCCCATCGGGTCCACGCCCTTGTCCGTCTCGAAGGACTCGTTCTCCGCCGCGATCACGGCGTCCCTCATGGACCGGGGGATGCTCGAGATGGGCACGATCTGCCGGTTCATCGAACCGCCCGTCGCCACCATCTGGGTGCCGTCGGCCCAGTAGAAGACGTTGTTCTGCGCCTTGGCGGCCTTGTTCGGGTCGGGCGTGTTCACCATGGCGATGCCGATGCCGGTGCCCGCGACGAGGACCGCGAAGAAGCCCAGAGCCGTGCCGGAGACGAACTTCCAGGACGGCACGAAACGCTTCCAGCCGTCCCTGTCGGACCGCGGGTAGTTGATGAGCCGCTTGTCCGGGCGTCCGGCGCCGCGCGCGGCGGTTCCGGTTCCTCTTCCGCGGCCGGCGGAGGACCCTCTCTGGGCGGCCCTGCGGGCCTCGGCGCGACTGCCCTGGCCCGGCGGCTGGGCGTACGGCCCGCTGGGCGACGCGGTGGGGACGCGTCCGTCCGGGGCGCCCCTGTCGGGGCGCTGCTGGGCGGCGCGGCGGGCGGAGGCGCGCCCACCACCCTGGGGCTGCGGCGGTTTGCGGCGGTGCTCGCTCATCGAACGACTACTCCTCGGGCAGGCGAGTGGCCTGGAAGCGGCAGATGAATTCCGGTTCCCCCGGTGTCATGGCCCACAGACTACGCAGGCTCAAAACCAGCCCAGTGCCGAAGTTCACCCCAAATCAGGCAACCCGCCTCGCGTGAATTGAGGATGTGACGCCGGTCACCACGTCGCCACTTGTCGATCAGGGCAGCCCGTTCTATCGTCTGGATGTATCGAGCCGATACATCAGCTCGGTATAAAGACTCAGGGGCGGAGGAGAGGCGGGCGGATGAGCAGACGCTCAGGCATCCTCGAGTTCGCCGTCCTCGGCCTGCTGCGCGAATCCCCCATGCACGGCTACGAGCTGCGCAAGCGGCTCAACACCTCGCTGGGGGTGTTCAGGGCCTTCAGCTACGGGACGCTCTACCCCTGCCTCAAGACGCTGGTCGCAAACGGCTGGTTGATAGAAGAGCCGGGCAATGCCCCGGAAGACGCTCTCGCCGCTTCACTCGCAGGGCGCCGCGCCAAGATCGTCTACCGGTTGACGGCCGCGGGTAAGGAGCACTTCGAAGAGCTCCTCTCCCACACGGGCCCCGACACCTGGGAGGACGAGTCCTTCGCCGCCCGCTTCGCCTTCTTCGGTCAGACCGAACGAGAAGTGCGCATGCGGGTACTGGAGGGCCGCCGCAGCCGGCTGGAGGAGCGCCTGGAGAAGATGCGCGCCTCACTCGCCCGAACACGGGAGCGCCTCGACGACTACACGCTCGAGCTGCAGCGGCACGGCATGGAGTCCGTGGAGCGCGAAGTGCGCTGGCTGAACGAGCTCATCGAGAGTGAGCGGGCGGGACGGGATCGGAGACGATCCGGCCCGTCCGACGAAACTGAAAAATGAGGCCTGCATCTCGCAGACCTCGTCCGAGAACAAACAGGGAGCAACCGGAATGGGTTCGGTTCGCGTAGCCATCGTCGGCGTAGGCAACTGCGCCGCCTCGCTGGTGCAGGGCGTCGAGTACTACAAGGACGCCGACCCGGCGGCCAAGGTCCCCGGTCTGATGCACGTCCAGTTCGGCGACTACCACGTGAGTGACATCGAGTTCGTCGCCGCGTTCGACGTCGACGCGAAGAAGGTCGGCCTCGACCTTTCGGACGCCATCGGCGCCAGCGAGAACAACACCATCAAGATCTGCGACGTCCCGAACGCCGGGGTGACCGTTCAGCGCGGCCACACTCTGGACGGTCTGGGCAAGTACTACCGCATGACGATCGAGGAGTCCGCCGAGGCTCCGGTCGACGTCGTCAAGGTCCTCAAGGACCGTGAGGTCGACGTTCTGATCTGCTACCTCCCCGTCGGTTCCGAGGAAGCGGCGAAGTTCTACGCCCAGTGCGCCATCGACGCCAAGGTCGCCTTCGTCAACGCCCTCCCGGTCTTCATCGCCGGCACCAAGGAGTGGGCTGACAAGTTCACCGAGGCCGGTGTCCCGATCGTCGGCGACGACATCAAGTCCCAGGTCGGCGCGACCATCACGCACCGCGTGATGGCGAAGCTGTTCGAGGACCGCGGTGTCCGTCTTGAGCGCACCATGCAGCTCAACGTCGGCGGCAACATGGACTTCAAGAACATGCTCGAGCGCGACCGCCTCGAGTCGAAGAAGATCTCCAAGACGCAGGCCGTCACCTCGCAGATCCCCGACCGTGAGCTCGGCGAGAAGAACGTCCACATCGGCCCGTCCGACTACGTCGCGTGGCTCGACGACCGCAAGTGGGCCTACGTCCGCCTCGAGGGTCGCGCCTTCGGCGATGTCCCGCTGAACCTCGAGTACAAGCTCGAGGTGTGGGACTCCCCGAACTCCGCCGGTGTCATCATCGATGCCCTGCGCGCCGCGAAGATCGCCAAGGACCGCGGTGTCGGCGGCCCGATCCTGTCGGCGTCCAGCTACTTCATGAAGTCCCCGCCGGTGCAGTACTTCGACGACGAGGCCTACGCCAACGTCGAGAAGTTCATCAAGGGCGAGGTCGAGCGCTAGTCGAACCCCAAGGGTCCTGTGGACACCTGGACTTCGGCTGTTCTTCCGCGGAGGGTCCCCGGGCAATGTGCCCGGGGACCCTCCGCGTATGTGACCCTTGCCCTCATGCCTGTCGTACGTGATCTGCGCGTACTCCTGCGCCTGAGGGACTTCCGCAACCTGCTCGCCGTACGGCTGCTCTCCCAGGCGGCGGACGGCGTCTACCAGGTCGCACTCGCCACCTACGTCATCTTCTCCCCGGAGAAGCAGACCTCGCCGGAAGCGATCGCCTCCGCCATGGCGGTTCTGCTCCTGCCCTACTCGGTCATCGGCCCCTTCGCCGGTGTGCTGCTCGACCGCTGGCGCCGCCGCCAGGTCTTCCTCTACGGCAACCTGCTGCGGGCCTTCCTCGCCTGTGTCACCGGGGTGCTGATCGTCGCCCAGGTCCCCGACTGGCTGTTCTACGCATCAGCCCTCTCCGTGACCGCCGTGAACCGTTTCGTGCTGGCCGGGCTGGCCGCCTCGCTGCCCCACGTAGTGGGGTCCGATCAGCTGGTCACCGCCAACGCGCTCTCCCCTACCGCCGGAACCCTCGCGGCGGTCGCCGGTGGAGGGCTGGCCTTCCTCGTCCGGCTGCTGGCCTCCGGCTCCAACGCCCTCGTCGTCCTGCTCGGGGCCGGGCTGTATCTGTGCGCCGCCCTCGTCTCCCTGCGCCTGGCCATCGGCCTCCTCGGGCCCGATCATCCCGCCGGCCGGGCACACCCCTCGGTCGCCGAAGGGGTCGCGCTCACCGTGCGGGGCATGGCCGACGGTCTCAGGCATCTCGCCCACCGGCGTGAGGCGGCCCGGGCGCTCACCGCGATGACCATGATGCGGTTCTGCTACGGGGCCCTGTTCGTCATGCTGCTGATGCTCTGCCGCTACGCCTGGTCGGACAACGAGTCCGACGGGCTGGCTCTGCTGGGCGTGGCGGTCGGTGCCTCCGGGGCCGGGTTCTTCGCCGCCGCCGTCGTGACCCCCTGGCTCGTGGGCCGGCTGGGCACCCTCGGCTGGATCACCGCCTGCTCCGCGGGGGCTGCGGTCCTGGTCCCGGCCCTGGGCCTGTCCTTCACCCCCGGCCCGATGCTGGCCGCCGCCTTCGTCCTGGGTCTCGCCACCCAGGGCGCCAAGATCGCCACGGATACGGAAGTGCAGTTCCGGGTGGACGACGACTACCGCGGCCGCGTCTTCTCCGTGTACGACGTGCTCTTCAACGTCGCCTTCGTCGGCGCGGCGGCGGTGGCCTCCCTGATGCTGCCCGCCGACGGGCGCTCTGCGGTCCTCATCGTCGGAGTGGCCGCCCTCTACGCCGTGACCGCGGTGCTGCTGTCGCGTCACGGGCGACGTTTCACGTGAAACATCGCCGCGAAAGGCCGCGGGGTCGATGTTTCACGTGAAACATCGACCCCGGCGTGCGGAGGTCAGGCCTGCGCGGCCCACCACTCCTTGAGCGCGGCGACGGCGGCGTCACGCCCCATCGGGCCGTTCTCCAGCCGCAGCTCCAGCAGGAAGGCATAGGCCTTGCCGATCACCGGACCCGGCCCGACGTCCAGCACCTGCATGATCTCGTTGCCGTCCAGGTCGGGCCGGATCGCATCCAGCTCCTCCTGCTCCTGCAGCTGCGCGATGCGCTCCTCAAGACCGTCGTAGGTACGGGAGAGGGCATTGGCCTTGCGCTTGTTCCGTGTGGTGCAGTCGGACCGGGTCAGCTTGTGCAGGCGCTCCAGCAACGGACCGGCGTCGCGGACGTAGCGCCGTACGGCGGAGTCAGTCCACTCCCCGTCGCCGTATCCATGGAAGCGCAGATGCAGCTCCACCAGCCGGGACACATCCTTGATCATGTCGTTGGAGTACTTCAGAGCGGTGAGCCGCTTCTTGGTCATCTTCGCGCCCACCACCTCGTGGTGGTGGAAGGAGACCCGGCCGTCACTCTCGAAGCGGCGGGTGCGGGGCTTTCCGATGTCGTGCAGCAGGGCGGCGAGCCGCAGCACCAGGTCCGGGCCGTCCTCCTCAAGGGCGATCGCCTGCTCCAGCACGATCAGCGAGTGGTCGTAGACGTCCTTGTGCCGGTGGTGCTCGTCACTCTCCAGCCGCAGCGCGGGCAGCTCGGGAATCACACGGTCGGCCAGCCCGGTGTCCACCAGCAGTCCCAGACCCTGGCGAGGGTGGGCGGACAGGATCAGCTTGTTCAGCTCGGCCTGGACCCGCTCCGCCGAAACGATCTCGATGCGGTCGGACATGGCCTTCATCGCCACCACGACCTCGGGGGCGACCTCGAAGTCGAGCTGCGCGGCGAACCGGGCCGCGCGCAGCATGCGCAGCGGATCGTCGGAGAAGGAGTCCTCCGGGGTGCCGGGAGTGCGCAGCACGCCGGCGGCCAGGTCCTCCAGGCCGCCGTGCGGGTCGATGAACTCCTGCTCCGGCAGGGCCAAGGCCATCGCGTTGACCGTGAAGTCACGCCGGACCAGGTCCTCGTCGATGGAGTCGCCGTAGGAGACCTCGGGCTTGCGCGACGTCCGGTCGTAGGCCTCCGACCGGTACGTCGTCACCTCGATCTGGAAGTTCCGCGCCGCGTCTGCGACGCGGGCGCTCTTCTGCGCCCCGACCGTGCCGAAGGCGATGCCGACGTCCCACACCGAGTCGGCCCACGGCCGGACGATCTTCAGAACGTCCTCGGGTCGGGCATCGGTGGTGAAGTCGAGGTCGTTGCCGAGACGCCCCAGCAGCGCGTCGCGGACGGACCCGCCGACCAGGGCGAGGCGGAAGCCCGCCTCCTGGAATCGGCGGCCGAGCTCGTCGGCGACAGGAGCGACCCGCAGCAGTTCACTGACCGCGCGGCGCTGCACCTGACTCAGGGCACTGGGGTTGTCTTCGTTGGCGTTCGGCACAACTGAAAAGGGTACGTGCCCCGCCCGCCGGGGGTCGCCCCGTTTTGCGGCCACCCCGGGACCCGGCCGCCCCGGCGCCGAGCCGATCATGTGGAGCAAGGTGCGGCACTCGCACACAGCGGGCCTCGTTACCATGCGTGGACGCACAAAAGACGAGCACTGACACTTCGAGGAACGGGCTAACGCGTGGCCGAGGCGGCAGACATCCAGGGGGCGACCCCCGCTCCTGTCCGGCGTCGATGGCTGCGGCGCGCGATCGTACTGCTCGCCGGGACGCCCGTGCTCGCCGGGCTGGTCTACTCGCCCGCCACGAAGGCAGAGGCCGCGCAGGCCTCCTCCGTCGACGTCCAGCTGGTCTCCCTGGCCCCCAGCGCGCCGGTCAAGGGCGACACCCTCACCATCCAGGGCACCGTGGTCAACACCGGCCCCGAGACGATCACCGAGGCACACGTCGGCCTGCGCGTCGGGCCGGCCCTGGCGGACCGCGCCTCCATCGACGATGCGGCGGAGCGCAACGGCTTCCGGGCCGGCACCGACCCGGGCGAGATCGACCCGGCCCACGCGGTGAAGATTGCCTCCCTGCCGTCGAAGGTCAGCCACCCCTTCACCCTCACGATCCCGGTGAACAAGCTCGAGCTGGACAAGGACGGCGTCTACCAGCTCGGCGTCTCCCTGTCCGGAGTCACCGAGAGCCGACCGTCCGAACAGGTTCTGGGCATCGAGCGGACCTTCCTGCCGTGGCAGCCGGAGGCAGCCGCCAAGCGGTCCCAGCTCACCTACGCCTGGCCGCTGATCTCCACCACGCGCGTGACGGCGGAGACCGGCTCCGACGAACTTCAGACCCCGGTCTTCCTCGACGATTCCCTCGCCGAGGAACTCCGCTCGGGCGGCCGCCTGGAGCAGATGGTCACCCTCGGCAAGGACCTGCCGATCACCTGGGTCATCGATCCCGACCTGCTCTACACGGTCGACGCGATGACCAAGGGCTACCGGGTCCGCGGACCGGGCGGAAAGTCCGTCCAGGGGAAGAACAAGGCCGTCGCCGAGCAGTGGCTGAGCTCACTTGAAGCCGCCGTGCAGGGCAAGAAGGTCGTCGCCCTGCCCTTCGCCGATCCCGACCTCGCCTCACTCGCCCACCAGGGCAAGGACGTCTCGGGCACCCTGGGCCAGCTGCGCCCCGCCACCGACAAGGCCAAGCAGGCCGTCGAGACGGTCCTGCACGTGCCTGCGTCCACCGACTTCTCCTGGCCTGTGGACGGCGCCATCGACCCCTCGATCGTCAACGTCGCCACCTCGGCCGGCGCCCACAACGTCCTCACCCGCAGCGACAGCCTGGTGGAGAGCGGAGCGCTCGGCTACACGCCCTCGGCCGCCCGGCCCATCGGCGCCGGCACCACCGCCGTCGTGGCGGACGCAGAGCTGTCCACCGCCTTCGAGGGCGACATGCTGAACGCCGGCAGCTCCACCCTCGCCGTACAGCGGTTCCTCGCCCACAGCCTCGCCCTGAACCTGCAGAAGACCGACGAGCAGCGCAGCTTCGTCGTCGCCCCGCAGCGCAGGCCCACGGTCAGCCAGGTGCAGACGATGGCCGCCGCCGTACGCGGGCTCCAGGCGGGCCGCTGGACGCAGCCTGCGGACCTCGAGGCCGCGGCCGCCGCCAAGCCCGATCCCCGGGCCACCACCCAGGTGCCCGGCGCCGGGCAGTACCCCGAGGCCCTGCGTAAGCAGGAACTGCCGGTATCGGCCTTCGAGAAGATCCGCACCACGCAGAACACCCTCGACCACTTCAAGGTCATCCTCGCCGCGCCCGAGCGCGTGGAGATCCCCTTCGGCAACACCACCAACCGGGAGATGTCCACGTCCTGGCGCGGGCGTCCCGAGGAGGCCCGCCTCTACCGGGACCAGGTGCAGGACTACCTGATCGGTCTGACCGAGAAGGTCAAGGTCATCCCCAAGTCAGACGCCACCCTGTCCGGACACAGCGCCACCATCCCGGTCAGCGTCCAGAACAGCCTCGTCCAGGACGTCCACCACCTCGTCCTGCGGGTGAAGTCCGCCAATCCGACCCGTCTGATGTTCGGCGCCAGCGGCCAGGCCGAGGAGCAGGTCACGGTCCAGGGCGACCACACGCAGACGGTCAAGTTCCCCGCGAACGCCACGGCGAGCGGTCCCGTCGAGGTCACTGCGCAGCTCTTCACCAAGGACGGCGTCCCCTACGGCAAGGAACGCAAGTTCACCATCGAGGCCACCGAGATCACCCCCACGGTCATGCTCGTGATCGCCGGCGGTGTGTTCCTCCTGGTCCTGGCAGGCATCAAGATGTACGCCAGCCGCAAGCGCGTGGCGGCACGCGCGGCCGCCGAGGAGAGCACGCAGCAGAGTGACGAGTCCCCGGACACCGGACCGCAAAGCACCGAGGGGTCCGGGACGGGTGAGACAGTGGACCGTTGAGCGATGCCGTGGCCGGTCGGCCTGGGGACGATGAGGTGGGGTTTCGATGAACGCGCCGTACGACGGTGACCGCGCGCAGGGCACTGGTGGGCCTGCGCCCTCCCAGGGCACTGCCCCGGGCACCCCGGTGCCCGGGCAGGTTCCCGCGCCTGCGCCCGCGCCGGACCGCGACCCGTATGTCCAGGATGCCTACGACTACGACCCGTACCGGTCTCAGGACCTGTCCGCCCAGGACCCCGTCGCCGAGGTCCTCTACGACCGGGCCTCACACCCCCCGCCGCCGCCCGGTACCTACCAGGAGCCCGGCCCGCTCTACGCGGCACCGGACGCTCCCTCGTACTCTCCCGACCCGCGTGTCTGGGCCCAGACCCCGCCGCCGGAGCCGGACGGCCCGTCGCGCCACCTGCCGTACGGCGACCGCGCCACCACCACCCAGTTCGTCGGCGTGGACTCCCTGGTCACCCAGGCCTCGGACGACCAGCCCGAACCCGACGCCTTCGCACACCTCTACCGCGATCAGGAGGCGGCGCCCCGCACCCCTGTCGAGGACGCCCCGGTCGCCGCCCCGGCACCGAGCAAGCCCGCCGGACGCGCCGCCGGCCTCCTCAAGTCCAGCGCGCTCATGGCCGCCGGCACGATCGTCTCCCGCATCACCGGCTTCCTGCGGACGCTGGTCATCGCAGGTGCCATCGGCGTCGGCACCTTCAACGACACGTACCAGATCGCCAACACCCTGCCCACGATGATCTACGTGCTGGTCGGTGGCGGCGCCCTCAACGCCGTCTTCATCCCGCAACTGGTCCGGGCCATGAAGAACGACAGCGACGGGGGAGAGTCGTACGCCAACCGGCTGCTGACCCTCGTCGTGGTCCTGCTGGCCGGCATCACCACCATCTGTGTCCTGGCCGCACCGGTGTTCATCACGATGATGTCGCCGAAGATCGCCTCCGACCCCCAGCAGATGGACGTCGCGGTCGCCTTCGCCCGCTACTGCCTGCCCACCATGTTCTTCATGGGCATCCACGTCGTCCTCGGTCAGATCCTCAACGCCCGCGGCCGGTTCGGGGCGATGATGTGGACCCCGGTCCTCAACAACATCGTCGTCATCGCCACCTTCGGCGCCTTCATCTGGGCCTTCGGCGGCTTCACCACCTCCGGCGTGAACGCCGCCACCGTCACCGCCGACGGCGTGCGTCTGCTGGGCCTGGGCACCCTGCTCGGCCTCACCGTGCAGGCCCTCGCGATGCTCCCCTATCTGCGCGATGCGGGATTCAAGCCGCGCCTTCGCTTCGACTGGAAGGGCCACGGCCTCGGCAAGGCAGCCCGCCTGGCGAAGTGGACGTTCTTCTTCGTCCTCGCCAACCAGGTCGGCCTGGTCGTCGTCACCCAGCTCGCGACCTGGGCCGGATCCGTCGCCGAGAAGCAGGGGCACCCCGGTACCGGTATCACCGCATACAACTACGCGCTGCTGCTGTGGCAGATGCCTCAGGCGATCATCACCGTGTCCGTCATGACGGCCGTCCTGCCCCGCATCTCCCGCTCCGCCCACGACGGGGACGCCGCCGCGGTACGCGACGACATCTCCTACGGACTGCGCACCTCGGCCGTCGCGATCGTTCCCTGCGCCTTCGCGTTCCTCGCGCTCGGCGTACCGATGGCCACCCTGCTCTACGCCGGTTCCGGCTCCGGCGCCCAGAACATCGGCTACATCCTGATGGCGTTCGGCCTCGGCCTGATCCCCTACTCCGTCCAGTACGTCGTCCTGCGCGGCTTCTACGCCTACGAGGACACCCGAACGCCCTTCTACAACACGGTCATCGTCGCCGCCGTCAACGCGGCGGTCTCCGCGGCATCCTTCTTCGTGCTCCCCGCCCGGTGGGCGGTCGTCGGCATGGCCGCCGCCTACGGCCTCGGCTACACCGTCGGCGTCGGCGTCGCCTGGCGCCGCCTGCGCACCCGGCTCGGCGGTGACCTCGACGGCGCCCACGTGATGCGCACCTACACCCGCCTCATCGGCGCCTGTGTCCCCGCCGCCGTCGTGGCCGGTGGCGCCGCCTACGGAGTCACCCAGTGGCTTGGCAGCGGAGTCCTGGGCTCCGCCACCGCCCTCCTCGCCGGCGGGATCGCCCTGGCCGCCGTGTTCCTCATCGCCGCCAAGCGGATGAGGATCGAAGAGCTCAACGCGATGGTCGGAATGGTCCGCGGACGTTTGGGGCGCTGATGCGCACAACCGTCGCCCCCTTTCGTGTGTCGTGCATAGCGTCGGACTGTGGGCACAATTGGCATGGCTTCGCAGACTGGCCTACAGCGCGCAACGGATGGGGAGGCAGGAACGACGGTGGCGGAACGTAGCACGGCTGCCGTCGACGTGGCCGACAACAGTGGCGATGAGCCGCTGGCCGCTCAGGCGGCACAGGCCACGTCCGACGGGGTGGACACCCAGAACGGACGAGCCGCGGACGGACCCATGCCCGACAAGGACGGCGAACGCACGAACGCGGCCCCTGCGGCCGCACCCGAACTCCACAGCGGCCACAAGCTCGCCAGACGCTATCGGCTGGAAGAGTGCGTCACCCGTGTGGACGGATTCAGCAGCTGGCGCGCCATGGACGAAAAACTGCGCCGGGCCGTGGGCGTCCACTTGATGCCCGCCGACCACGCGCGGGCACGATCCGTCCTGGCCGCCGCGCGCTCTTCCGCCCTCCTCGGTGACCCCCGGTTCGTCCAGGTCCTCGACGCGGTGGAGGAGAACGACCTCGTCTACGTCGTCCACGAGTGGCTCCCCGACGCGACCGAACTCACCGCGCTCCTCGCCGCAGGTCCGCTGGAGGCCCACGAGGCCTACCAGCTCGTCACCCAGATCTCCCAGGCGATGGCCGCCGCCCATCGCGAAGGCCTCTCCCATCTGCGACTGACACCCAGCGCGATACTGCGCACCTCCACGGGCCAGTACCGCATCCGCGGCCTCGCCGTGAACGCCGCCCTGCGCGGCATCACCAGCGATACCCCGCAGCGTGCCGACACCGAGGCCATCGGCGCCCTCCTGTATGCCGCCCTCACCCAGCGCTGGCCGTACGAGAACGACGCGTACGGTCTCACCGGCCTGCCCAAGGGCGTGGGCCTGATCCCTCCCGACCAGGTACGCGCCGGCGTCCACCGGGGCCTGGGCGAACTCGCCATGCGCGCACTCGCCAACGACGGGGCCACCGCCTCCCGTCAGGAGCCCGCCTTCACCACCCCTGACGAGCTGGCCAAGGCCGTGGCCGCGATGCCCCGTATCCGGCCCCCGGAGCCCGCCTTCACGGCCCCGCCGGAGTACCAGCACACGACCTACCAGCAGGGCACCTACGGCCGTCCCATGCCTCCCGGCGTGGCCACCGCCCAGAGCCGAGCTGTCGCGCCTCCTCCGCCGCCACTGCAGAGCCGTACCGGTCGGGCCTTGAAGTGGGGTGTTGCGGCCCTGCTCATCGCCGCCCTCGGGCTGGGCAGCTGGCAGCTGGCCGACACCCTCCTGGACCACGGAACCCAGAAGGGCAACAGCGGCACCAGCAACACCAAGACGGGCACGGACGACAGCCCGACGAGTGAGCCGGGCAAGCCTCTGAAGCTGTCTCACGCCAGGGTCCTCGCCATAGGCGGCGAGGACCAGGTCAAGCCCGAACTCGCCTCGAAGACCATCGACGGCAGCGGGGAAGCGGGGTGGGTGACCCCGCAGTACCTGGGCTTTTCGAACTTCGGCAACCTCCCCGGCCGCAAGGACGGCAGCGGGATCGTCGTGGACCTCGGCAGCGTCCAGAACGTGACCGGTCTCGACGTGGACCTCTACGTCGCCGGGCAGAAGATCCAGGTTCTCGCCGCGCCCCAGGAGGCCTCCGACCCGGACTCCCTCTCCGACTTCTCCCAGCAGCTCACCAAGCTGGAGGTCGCGCAGAAGAAGCTGGAAACCACCCTCGAAACCCCGGTACGCACGCGGTATGTACTGATCCACATCACCGATCTGCCTTCGGACGGCGAGGGGGGCTACCGCGGAGGCGTCAACGAGATCAAGGTCATTGGTCAGGTCTCCTAGACATCCGATCCCGCAGGGTCCGCTGCGCCACCGGCACGGCGGACCCGCGTGTTTCCCCCACTCAAGCCGTAATCTCCCCCCGGGAGGCGAGGTGTGATGCGCAAGGCCAAGGCCGAGGATGCCAGCGACTCGGACCTGCTGGCGCTGCACGTGGCCGGTGACCCCGACGCCTTCGGGGAGATCGTGCGGCGGCACCGCGACCGGTTGTGGGCCGTGGCGCTGCGTACGCTCGGCGACCGCGAGGAGGCCGCCGACGCCGTGCAGGACGCTCTGGTTTCCGCTTACCGGGCCGCCCACACCTTCCGCGGGGAATCCGCCGTCACCACCTGGCTGCACCGCATCACCGTCAACGCCTGCCTCGACCGTGCCCGCAAGGCAGCCTCCCGCAGGACCGCGCCCCTCGACGACACGGACCGCCTGGAGCGGCTCCTGGAGCCCCACGAGTCCGCCGAGGCCCCCGCGGAGCGCCAGGACCTCCACCGCGAGCTCCTGGGGGCTCTCAGCACCCTCCCGGCCGACCAGCGGGCCGCCCTCGTCCTCGTCGACATGCAGGGATATCCCGTCGCCGAGGCCGCCCGCATCCTCGACGTTCCCACCGGCACCGTGAAGAGCCGCTGCGCACGCGGTCGGGCGAAACTCGTCCCCCTCCTCACTCATCTGCGCTCGAATGCCGTGGATAACAGCGCCACCGAGCGGGGAAGGAACCGGACGCCGGGGACGCCCGTCCCACCAGCGGCAGAACGCAGGCACTCAGACCCAGACGCTGTGAAGGGCGGAGGTGGACGACCATGACCCCGGCGACTGGCAGGCCCGGCACGACCGGAACGATCCGGCACCCGGACGTCTCGGAGATCTCCGACCTGACCGAAGGACTCCTCTCCCCGTCCCGCACCGCCGAAGTACGGCGCCACCTCGGCGACTGCGCCCTGTGTGCCGACGTCCGCGCCTCCCTGGAGGAGATCCGCTCCCTCCTCGGCACCCTCCCGGGGCCGGCCCGTATGCCCGGCGACATCGCAGGCCGCATCGACGCGGCCCTCGCCGCCGAGGCCCTCCTCGACGCCACCCAGCCCCGGGCCGAGGCCCCCCCGGCCGCCCGGCCCCGCACGGCGGACCGCGATGTTTCACGTGAAACATCGCCTGCCGGTCACCCGAGTGGCCCTACCGGGCCCGGGCGGCGCCGAGCCCGCCGGCGGATCGCCGTACTCGGAGGCATGGCCGGAGCCGCCGCCTGCGCCCTCGGCCTCTTCCTCTTCGGAGACTTCTCCGGCACCCCGAACCGCGACGCCGCCACCAGCGGCGATGCCTCGGTCTCCGCCGCCCAGCCGCCGATCGGAACCACCGGCGGCGCCCACTACACCGCTCGGGGCCTCCAGGAGAGCGTCCGGCAGCTCATCACCGCGGGCCCGGCCGCCAAGACCGCCCCCGGCGAGCAGAACAACACCTACGGGATGGAGAACACCACTCCCGACTCCGGGGTCGCCCCCGGAGACAAGCGCGCGGCGCCGGCCGTGCCCGCCTGTGTCCAGGAAGCCACCGGCCGCCCCGACGCCCCGCTCGCCTCCGAGCGCGGCAGCTACCAGGGCACCGCCGTGTACCTCCTCGTCCTGCCGCATCCGGGCGACTCCTCACGGGTGGACGCCTACCTCGTCGACGCCACATGCGAGAGCGCCGCCCCGGCCACTCCCGGCAAGGTCCTCCTGACGCACACCTATCCCCGAAGCTGAGACGTTCCGTTCCACACGGGCGAGTGGGGGAATGCATGCGCCGTAGGATCCGTTGGGTGGGGTGAGAGTCCGCACCGGCCCCCGGTAGGCAGCACGCAGTCCGCAGAGACGAGGAAGTAACCCGTGAGCGACGTCCGAAACGTGATCATCATCGGATCCGGGCCGGCCGGCTACACCGCCGCCCTGTACACCGCACGCGCTTCGCTCAAGCCGCTGGTCTTCGAAGGTGCCGTCACCGCGGGTGGCGCCCTGATGAACACCACCGAGGTGGAGAACTTCCCCGGGTTCCAGGACGGCATCATGGGCCCGGACCTGATGGACAACATGCGTGGCCAGGCTGAGCGCTTCGGCGCCGAGCTGGTCCCGGACGACGTCGTGGCCGTGGACCTCAGCGGTGAGATCAAGACCGTCACCGACACCGCCGGCACCGTGCACCGGGCCAAGGCCGTCATCGTCACCACCGGCTCGCAGCACCGCAAGCTCGGCCTGCCCAACGAGGACGCCCTCTCCGGCCGCGGCGTCTCCTGGTGCGCCACCTGCGACGGGTTCTTCTTCAAGGATCACGACATCGCCGTCGTCGGCGGCGGCGACACCGCGATCGAGGAGGCCACCTTCCTCTCCCGGTTCGCCAAGTCCGTCACGATCGTCCACCGCCGCGACAGCCTGCGCGCCTCCAAGGCCATGCAGGACCGCGCCTTCGCCGACCCGAAGATCACCTTCGCCTGGGACAGCGAGGTCGCCGAGATCCACGGCGAGCAGAAGCTCTCCGGCCTCACCCTGCGCAACACCAAGACCGGTGAGACCTCCGCGCTGCCCGTGACCGGCCTGTTCATCGCCGTCGGCCACGACCCGCGCACCGAGCTGTTCAAGGACCAGCTGGAGCTCGACGAAGAGGGCTACCTCAAGGTCGACGCCCCCTCCACCCGTACCAGCGTCACCGGCGTGTTCGGCGCCGGTGACGTCGTGGACCACACGTACCGTCAGGCCATCACAGCCGCGGGCACCGGTTGTTCCGCCGCCCTCGACGCGGAGCGCTTCCTCGCCGCCCTCGCGGACGCCGAGAAGGCCCACGCGACGGTCTGACCGGTCTGACCCACGCACCACTCCCCGCCCCACACCCCGCAGGAATGAAGAAGGAGGCCGCTGTGGCCGGCACCCTCAAGAATGTGACCGACGCTGACTTCGATGCCGAGGTCCTCAGGAGCGACAAGCCCGTACTGGTGGACTTCTGGGCCGCCTGGTGCGGACCGTGCCGCCAGATCGCGCCGTCCCTCGAGGCCATCGCCGCCGAATACGGCGACCAGATCGAGATCGTCAAGCTGAACATCGACGAGAACCCGGCCACGGCCGCCAAGTACGGCGTCATGTCCATCCCGACCCTGAACGTCTACCAGGGTGGCGAGGTCGCCAAGACCATCGTCGGTGCGAAGCCGAAGGCCGCCATCCTGCGCGACCTCTCCGACTTCGTCGAGGTCAAGACCGCCTGACTTCCGGGGCCCCATCCAGCGGTGGCTGGGTGAGTTTCACGTGAAACGGGGCCGTCCCCTCCCAGGGGGCGGCCCCGTTTCGCGCGTCCCGCTCACAGCGGACGCAGCGCCGGCTCCTTGCGCGCCGCGCCCAGCAGGCGGTCAAGCGCCAGCTCCACGTCTTCCTTCCACGACAGCGTCGACCTCAACTCCAGCCGCAACCGCGGATGCGCCGGATGCGGACGCACCGTCTTGAAGCCCACCGCCAGGAGATGATCCGCGGGCAACAGGCACGCCGGGCCGTCCCAGCGCGCGTCCCCGAATGCCTCGATCGCCCGGAAACCCCGCCGCAGCAGATCCTTCGCCACCGTCTGGACCATGACCCGTCCCAGCCCCTGCCCCTGATACCCCGGCATGATCCACGCGGTGATCAGCTGCACCGCGTCCGGCGAGACCGGACTGGTCGGAAACGACGTGGCCCGCGGAACGTACGCCGGCGGCGCGTACAGCACGAACCCCACCGGGACGTCGTCCACATAGACCACTCGGCCGCAGGATCCCCACTCCAGCAGCACAGCGGAGATCCACGCCTCTTTCTCCAGTGCCGCGTTACCCGCCTTCACGGCGGCCTCGCCACTGACCGGATCCAGTTCCCAGAACACGCAGGACCGGCAACGACGGGGCAAGTCCTGGAGGTTGTCCAGCGTGAGCGGTACCAGCCGACGACCCATGACCGCATCGTATCCACTGGTCCAGCGTTCTTCGACAGCAAAGCGAAGGGGCGGACCGCACCGGTTCGCACCAGTACGATCCGCCCCTCGGCGGCGCGGGGATCACTCCCCGGAAAGACCCTGTTCCAGAACCCGGCCCTCGCCCGGAGCCAGCGTCCCCAGAATGCGCTCCAAGTCCTCCATCGACGCGAACTCAACGGTGATCTTGCCCTTCTTCTGGCCCAGATCCACCTTCACCCGCGTCTCGAAGCGGTCCGACAGCCGCGTCGCCAGTTCACTGAGCGCCGGCGCCACCCGGGTGCCCGCGCGGGGACCCTTCGGCTTGACCGCGCTCGAGGGCTCCGACGCCATCAGCGTCACGATCTCCTCGACCGCACGCACCGACAGGCCCTCGGCCACGATCCGGTGCGCCAGCCGGTCCTGCTCCTCGGAATCGTCCACCGAGAGCAGCGCCCGCGCATGGCCCGCCGACAGCACGCCCGCAGCCACCCGGCGCTGCACCGACGGCGACAGCTTCAGCAGCCGCAGCGTGTTCGACACCTGCGGACGCGAGCGCCCGATCCGGTCGGCCAGCTGATCGTGGGTGCAGTTGAAGTCCTGCAGCAGCTGGTCGTAGGCCGCAGCCTCTTCCAGCGGGTTCAGCTGCGCCCGGTGCAGGTTCTCCAGCAGAGCGTCCAGGAGCAGCTTCTCGTCATCCGTCGCCCGAATGATCGCCGGAATGGCCGCGAGCCCGGCTTCCCGGCAGGCACGCCAACGCCGCTCACCCATGATCAGCTCATAGCGGCCGGGGGCCGACTGCCGCACCACCACGGGCTGGAGCAGACCCACCTCCTGGATGGAGGTGACCAGCTCGGCGAGCGCGTCCTCATCGAACACCTCACGCGGCTGCCGCGGGTTCGGCGTGATCGCGTCCATGGGAAGCTCCGCGAACGTTGCTCCCGCCACTCCCTCGGTCTCGGCCACCACCGCTTCCGGCTCGGCCACCGGGACGACCGCGAGCGATGTTTCACGTGAAACATCCGCCTGCGCCAGCGAAGCCAGCTTCGCCGCCGCGATCCCGCGCTCCGACGTCATGACCGGAACCGCCGACGGAGACGTCGACCCGGCATTGATCACCGGCGGCGTCTTCTCCTGTGGAGCCGCGGGGATCAGCGCACCGAGCCCTCGCCCAAGGCCTCTACGTCGCTCGCTCACTGGATCCCCTCCGCCACACTCTGCGTGCTGTTCATGCCCGGTCCCAGATGGGGGTGCCGAGCCTCGTACTGCATTCCGACCCCCCGAAACGCGATCTCTCGCGCCGCCTCCAGATAGGAGAGGGAACCACTGGAACCCGGGTCATACGTGAGCACCGTCTGCCCGTAGCTCGGCGCCTCGGAGATGCGCACCGACCGGGGGATGCTCGTCCGCAGCACCTCCTTGCCGAAGTGGCTGCGCACCTCCTCGGCCACCTGCGACGCCAGCCGGGTCCTGCCGTCGTACATCGTCAGCAGGATGGTCGACACATGGAGCGTCGGGTTGAGGTGGGCGCGCACCAGATCGACATTGCGCAGCAGCTGACCCAGGCCCTCCAGCGCGTAGTACTCGCACTGGATCGGGATCAGCACCTCCGCACCGGCCACCAGCGCGTTCACCGTCAGCAGCCCGAGCGAGGGAGGACAGTCGATCAGAATGTAGTCCAGAGGCTGATCGTACGCCTGGATCGCCCGCTGCAGACGGCTCTCCCGCGCCACGAGCGACACCAGCTCGATCTCGGCACCCGCCAGGTCGATCGTGGCCGGAGCGCAGAAGAGTCCCTCCACGTCCACCACCGGCTGGACGACCTCCAGCAGGGGCCGGCTGTCCACGAGCACGTCGTAGATGGACGGCACATCGGCGTGGTGGTCGATGCCCAGCGCCGTGGACGCGTTGCCCTGCGGGTCGAGATCGACCACCAGGACGCGTGCCCCGTGCAACGCCAGTGAGGCCGCCAGATTCACGGTCGTCGTGGTCTTGCCCACGCCGCCCTTCTGGTTGGCGACCACGATGACCCGGGTCTGCTGCGGCCGGGGCAGGCCCTCACCGGCGCGCCCCAGCGCCTCGACCGCCAGCTGGGCGGATCGACCGATGGGGGTGTCGTTGTCTACAAGGGGCGGAGGCGATGTTTCACGTGAAACATCCTCCCCCGCCGTTTCAGAGCGGGGACCGGGGACCGGATCGGCCATCGGCCCCGCGAGGTTGGCGTCGGACCGCACGGTGTCACTCTCCTCGACATCAGGCTCGCGATGAACAGAGCCTCCCATGTCACCCGGGTCGCGAACCAGCGGGGCCCGTACTCCTGTGGATGAATCCACCGTTGTGGACAACTCCGTCCCCCTTGCGTCCTTGCGGTGAAGGGGGGTCGCAGCCGCACGACCGCGGCTGATGATTCCGTGCAGCAGAGAGCGACGTTTCACGTGAAACACGATGCCCGGACGGAGTCTTCAGGCCGCTACGACACTCCGAAATCCATACCTATAGGGCCCAACGCAGACGAAATCTCCCCGTGAACCCTGCACTTCGGAAGATCAACGACGCCGACGGGTGCGACCCACCCGTGCCGCCTTAGCCCGCTTGGCCGCGAACCTCACCCCACCGGGGCTCTCGCCGACCTCGACCCGAACCACCGTCGACAGCGGATCCACCAGACCCTCGCCCACCTGCAGCACCGAGGTCTTCACCACACCCAGCTTCGCCAGCGCCGTCTTCGCCGACACCAGCTCCTCCTCGGCGGTGTCGCCCTTGAGCGCCAGCATCTCGCCGTAGGGACGCAGCAGGGGCACACCCCAGCCGGCCAGCCGGTCCAGCGGAGCCACTGCGCGCGCCGTCACCACGTGCACCGGCTGCAGCGTGCCGAGAACCTCCTCGGCACGCCCGCGCATCACCGTGACGTGGTCCAGGCCGAGCAGCTCCACGGCCTCCTGGAGGAAGGTCGTCCGCCGCAGCAGCGGCTCAAGCAAGGTGATCTTGAGATCGCGTCGCACCAGAGCCAGCGGGATGCCGGGAAGACCCGCACCCGAACCCACGTCGCACACGGTGACACCCTGGGGCACCACCTCGGACAGCACAGCGCAGTTCAGCAGGTGCCGCTCCCACAGTCGCGGCACCTCACGCGGCCCGATCAGGCCTCGCTTGACTCCCGCATCCGCCAGCAGCTCCGCATACCGCACAGCTTCCGGGAAAAACTCACCGAATACCGCGCGCGCCTCTTCCGGCGCCGGGGGAAGCTCAGCTGCCTCCGTCACGGGGACCGTCCTTCCGTACCGCATGGTTCTGAAAACCACGTCTCGAACATGCCGCGTCGTTCACATGCCAGGCTGACAAACATCGGCCCCGCCTGCGAGACAGACGGGGCCGGATACTCGCGTCGGCGGTCAGGCCGGGAGCACGACGACGAAGCGCTGCGGCTCCTCGCCCTCGGACTCGCTCCGCAGACCGGCGGCCGCCACGGCGTCGTGGACGACCTTCCGCTCGAACGGGGTCATCGGAGCCAGCTTCATCGGCTCACCGGACGCCTTGACGTCCGCCGCGGCCTGAGCGCCGAGCGCCGCCAGCTCCTCGCGCTTCTTCGCGCGGAAACCGGCGATGTCCAGCATCAGCCGGCTGCGGTCCCCGGTCTCCCGGTGCACGGCGAGACGGGTCAGCTCCTGCAGAGCCTCCAGAACCTCACCGTCGCGACCCACGAGCTTCTGCAGGTCGCGGCCGGCGGAGTCACTGACGATCGACACCGCGGCCCGGTCGGCCTCTACGTCCATGTCGATGTCGCCGTCCAGGTCGGCGATGTCCAGCAGACCCTCGAGGTAGTCGGCCGCGATCTCACCCTCCTGCTCGAGGCGGGTCAGGGTGTCGCCACTCTCAGCGGCGGCGGTGGTGGTGCCTTCCGTCACGGGAGGGACTCCTTCTTACTTCTTGGGAGAGGGCTTGCTGGGCGTCTGACGCTGCGACTTCGACTGCCGCTTCGGCTGCTGCCGCTTCGCGGCACCGCCGCTCGCCGCATCCGAGTCTGCCGTGGCCACGGCACTCTTGATCACGGAGCCGTCCGGCTGGGCGGCCATGCCCTGCTTCGACAGAGCCGTGATGAACTTGCGCTCGTTGTCGTTGCGGTCCGGGCCCTTGGCGACGATCGCCGCGACAACCTTCTTCCTGCCCCGACCCTTGAGCTCACCGTGCGAGCTGACGTGCTTGAGCACGCGGGTCAGGTACTGGTCCTGCGCCTTGCTGCCCGGCGTCGGGTTCTGGTTGATCACGTACATCTGCTGACCCATGGTCCACACGTTCGTGGTCAGCCAGTAGACGAGGACACCGACGGGGAAGTTGATGCCCATGACCGCGAAGATCACGGGGAAGATGTACATCAGCATCTTCTGCTGCTGCATGAACGGCGTCTTGACCGAGAGGTCGACGTTCTTCTGCATCAGCTGGCGCTGGGTGTAGAACTGCGACAGCGACATCATGATGATCATGACCGCGGTCACGATCCGGACGTCCGTCAGCGTGGCCCCCAGGGCCGCGACCTTCTCCGAGCTGTCCATGAACTTGGCGGCGATCGGCGCGCCGAAGATCTTGGCCTCACGGGCGCTGTCGACCAGCTGCTGGTCCATCACCCCGATGGTCTTGCCATCGGCGATGTTCGCCAGCACGTGGTACAGCGCGAAGAAGAACGGCGACTGCGCCAGGATGGGAAGGCACGAGGAGAGCGGGTTGGTGCCCGTCTCCTTGTAGAGCTTCATCATCTCTTCGGACTGGCGCTGCTTGTCGTTCTTGTAGCGCTCCTGGATCGCCTTCATCTTCGGCTGGAGCGCCTGCATGCCCCGCGTCGCCTTGATCTGCTTCACGAAAAGCGGGATCAGACAGATACGGATCAAGATCACCAGGGACACGATGGACAGGCCCCAGGCCCATCCGCTGTCCGCCCCGAAGATCGCCCCGTACAGGCTGTGGAACTGGACGATGATCCATGAGACGGGTGTGGTGATAAAGCTGAACAGACCGGCAATCGTGTCCACTAATCAGGCTCCTTGAGCATTGCGAGATCTACGCAACGCACTGCGCAGCTGCTCGTGCCAACGCGGGCGTTTACGGGGTGGGACGTGGTCCACGCCACCCGGGGACCACGGATTGCACCGCAGGATCCGCCAGGCGGTCAGAGCCGTCCCCTTCACCGCACCATGCCGGTCGATGGCCGTGTACCCGTAGTGCGAACACGACGGGTAGTAGCGGCACACCGGGCCGAGCAGCGGACTGATGGTCCACTGGTACAGCTTGATCAAAGCGAGCAGCGGGTACTTCATCGAGCGACGCCTCCCAGGAGCCGCATCAAAGCGGCATCCAGGTCCCGGGCCAGTTCGTCGGGGCCGGCGTCACCCGCTGCGGGCAACGCACGTACCACCACCAGGCTACCGGCGGGCAGCTGCGAGAGCCGCTCGCGGATCAGATGGCGCAGACGGCGCTTCACCCGGTTCCGTACGACGGCGTTGCCGACAGCCTTGCTGACGACGAAACCCGCACGCGTCGAGGGATCGATCTCCCCCGACTCGTGCGGGTCCGTTGCACCGCTTGTACGTAGGTGGACGACGAGGAGTGGGCGACCAGCCCGACGACCTCGTCGTACCGCGCTCGCGAAGTCCTCGCGCCGCCTCAGCCGATTTTCGGGAGACAGCACGACGTCACGACCTGCGTGTTGTTACGCGGAAAGGGCGGCGCGGCCCTTGCCACGACGGTTCGCGAGGATCGCGCGACCGGCACGGGTACGCATCCGCAGGCGGAAGCCGTGGGTCTTGGCACGACGGCGGTTGTTCGGCTGGAAGGTGCGCTTGCTCACTCGGGGGCTCCAGAGAATGAATCGTTGTGGCGGGACATCGCCTGGCTGTCACCGTGCGCCCACGAGGAAACTCGCGTGTTCGCCCGAGTGGCACCGCTAAATGATCACTATCAGTGACCTTCGCCCATCGGTAGGCAGGCGGCAGCAGCCATCGACAACTCGACCTCGTTACGGTACGCGCGGCTACGCCATCCGGTCAAACCGAGCTGACGTGGCCCACACTGTGCACAGGCTGTGGACAACGACTTGAACCGTACCCGTTGGCCTGACTACCGTTGTCTGATCCCGGATTTTTTGTCCCGACCGTCCCAAAGAACCACACATTCGTGGGACCCCTGTGAGAGAGCGTGCTCTGTGGCTGACGTACCTGCCGATCTTGCCGCAGTGTGGCCAAGGGTGCTGGAAAAGCTCCTCGGGGAGGGACAGCCGGGGATCGAGCCCAAGGACAAGCAGTGGGTCGAGAGGTGCCAGCCGCTGGCACTCGTCGCCGACACCGCACTGCTCGCCGTCCCCAACGAATGGGGCAAGCGCGTCCTCGAGGGCCGCCTCGCCCCGCTCATCAGTGACGCGCTCAGCCGTGAGTGCGGCCGCCCCATCCGGATCGCCATCACCGTGGACGACTCCGCCGGCGAGCCCGCGCCCCCCGCCCCGACCGGCCAGCAGCCGGGCGGATACGAGCCGTACGGCGGCCAGCGCTCCGGCGGCGGCCCCTCCGACGACCAGCTCCCCACCGCCCGCCCCGCCTATCCGGACTACCAGCAGCCGCGCCCCGAGCCCGGCGCATGGCCCCGCGGCGGCCAGCAGGACGACTACGGCTGGCAGCAGCAGCGCCTCGGCGGTTTCCCCGAGCGCGACCCGTACGCCTCCCCGCAGCCGGGCTACCTCCAGCAGTCCGAGCCCTCCGGCTACGACCAGGGCAACTACGACCAGGGCTCCTACGAGCAGCAGAAGTACGAGCAATCCCAACAGTCGCACCAGTCCCACCAGTCCCACCAGCCGCATCAGTCGCGTCCATACGAGCAGCAGCAGTACGAGCAGCCCGCGCCGCGTCAGGCCCCCGGCCGGCCCGCGGCGCCCCCGGCCCCGTCCGGCGGCTCCACCTCGGGCCCGCTGGAGCCGACCGCCCGGCTGAATCCCAAGTACCTCTTCGACACCTTCGTCATCGGCGCCTCCAACCGCTTCGCGCACGCCGCCGCGGTGGCCGTCGCCGAGGCGCCGGCCAAGGCCTACAACCCCCTCTTCATCTATGGGGAGTCGGGCCTCGGCAAGACGCACCTGCTGCACGCCATCGGGCACTACGCGCGCAGCCTCTACCCCGGCACCCGCGTGCGGTACGTGAGCTCCGAGGAGTTCACCAACGAGTTCATCAACTCCATCCGCGACGGCAAGGGCGACGCGTTCCGCAAGCGCTACCGCGAGATGGACATCCTGCTCGTCGACGACATCCAGTTCCTCGCGAGCAAGGAGTCGACGCAGGAGGAGTTCTTCCACACCTTCAACACGCTCCACAACGCCAACAAGCAGATCGTCCTCTCCTCCGACCGGCCGCCCAAGCAGCTCGTCACGCTGGAGGACCGGCTCCGCAACCGCTTCGAGTGGGGCCTGATCACCGACGTCCAGCCGCCCGAGCTGGAGACCCGCATCGCGATCCTGCGCAAGAAGGCGGTCCAGGAGCAGCTCAACGCCCCGCCGGAGGTACTGGAGTTCATCGCCTCCCGCATCTCGCGCAACATCCGCGAGCTGGAGGGGGCGCTGATCCGGGTCACGGCCTTCGCGAGCCTGAACCGGCAGCCGGTCGACCTGGGCCTCACCGAGGACGTCCTGAAGAACCTGATTCCGGGCGGCGAGGACAGCGCGCCCGAGATCACCGCCTCCGACATCATGGCGGCCACCGCCGACTACTTCGGCCTGACCGTGGACGACCTGTGCGGCTCCTCGCGCAGCCGGGTCCTGGTCACCGCCCGGCAGATCGCCATGTATCTGTGCCGGGAGCTCACGGACCTGTCGCTGCCCAAGATCGGGGCGCAGTTCGGCGGCCGCGACCACACCACCGTCATGCACGCGGACCGCAAGATCCGCGCCCTGATGGCCGAGCGCCGCTCCATCTACAACCAGGTCACGGAACTCACCAACCGCATCAAGAACGCCTGAGCTCGGCCCCAAAGGGCGCGGCGGAGGCCGCGCCAGGGCCCCTTCACACCCAGTCAGAGGGCGCTCCCGGTACACAACGGGGGCGCCCTTCTTGGTTCGCGCGCCCCTGACCTGTTCGAATACGCCCCCTCGGGACCAACTCATCCACAGATTCGCGGACTTTCTTCCGTCCACACCCTGGGGACGGATCCCGTCACCCACAATCTGTCCACAGGCATGCCGGGTGAGGCTTCATCAGGCCAGGTCAGGTGCCTGTGGATTTGTGCGCAAGCGTCATCCACAGGCTGTGGACAAATATTTCGTCCACAGGCCTGTCCACGGCGTTGTCCACCGCCGCCCCACAGGTTTCCGCGTCCTGTGCACAGGATCCGGCGCCTTCTCCACAGCCTTGTCCACTGTTCGGCAACGCGCCACCCCCTCTCACCGCCCGGAGTGAAAGCGGTCACACGGAAGTAGACGTTTGGGTTGTGGAGTACCGGGGGAAAGCTGGGGACACACCTGTGGAGTAATGGGGCTCCCCTGGGGACAGCCTGTGCAGAACTTTTCGTTCTCCACAGGGACACCGTGTTGTCCACCGGTGTCACCCACAGGGTCGGTGGATAAAAAACGCGGGTTGACCTGCGAAAACGGGCTTATCCACCGTTTCCACAGGCCCTACTACTACCCCCATAGAGAGTTAGGCCGGTTTCGGTTTTCAAGCGGGTCCTGTGCACAACTCGTCGATCGCCCGCCCCGACGCCTCGCTCCCGACTTGACCGCCGGCCGCACCGACTGTCGGCGCCGTACGTCAGACTGGTCCCCGGCATCGGTCGAGGCATCGACGAGCCGACGACGAAGGCCGGCAGACGAGCGAGCAACAGCAGGAGGCGGTTCCGGTGAAGATCCGGGTGGAGCGCGACGTACTCGCGGAGGCGGTGGCCTGGGCGGCCCGAAGCCTCCCGGCCCGGCCGCCGGTGCCCGTTCTCGCGGGCCTGCTGCTCAAGGCCGAGGACGGCAAGCTGAGCCTCTCCGGCTTCGACTACGAGGTCTCGGCCCGCGTCTCCGTCGAGGCGGACGTCGAGGAGGACGGGATCGTCCTGGTCTCCGGTCGGCTGCTCGCCGACATCTGCCGCGCCCTCCCCAACCGGCCGGTGGAGATTTCCACAGACGGTGTACGGGCGACCGTGGTCTGCGGCTCCTCGCGATTCACACTCCACACCCTGCCTGTGGAGGAGTACCCGGCGCTGCCGCAGATGCCGACCGCGACGGGCACCGTGCCCGGCGAGGTCTTCGCCTCCGCCGCCAAGCAGGTGGCCACCGCCGCCGGCCGTGACGACACGCTGCCCGTGCTGACCGGTGTCCGCATCGAGATCGAGGGCGACCGCGTCACCCTGGCCTCCACCGACCGCTACCGCTTCGCGGTCCGCGAGTTCCTGTGGAAGCCGGAGAACCCGGACGCCTCGGCCGTGGCCCTGGTGCCCGCCAAGACGCTCCAGGAGATCGCCAACTCGCTGACCAGCGGCGACACCGTGACCCTGGCGCTGTCCGGCTCCGGCGCGGGCGAAGGCCTGATCGGTTTCGAGGGCGCCGGCCGCCGCACGACCACCCGGCTGCTCGAGGGCGACCTGCCCAAGTACCGCACACTCTTCCCGACCGAGTTCAACTCGATCGCCGTGATCGAGACGGCGCCCTTCGTGGAGGCCGTCAAGCGCGTGGCCCTGGTGGCCGAGCGCAACACCCCGGTCCGCCTGAGCTTCGAGCAGGGCGTGCTCATCCTGGAGGCCGGCTCCTCCGACGATGCACAGGCTGTGGAAAGGGTCGACGCCCAGCTGGACGGCGACGACATCTCGATCGCCTTCAACCCGACCTTCCTGCTGGACGGCCTGAGCGCGATCGCCTCCCCGGTGGCCCAGCTCAGCTTCACCACGTCGACCAAGCCCGCGCTGCTCAGCGGCCGCCCGGCGATCGACGCGGAAGCGGACGAGACCTACAAGTACCTGATCATGCCGGTGCGTCTCTCCGGCTGATTCTTCGCAGGTCAGGCCCGGTTTCGCGGACCGCGAGACCGGGCCTCACCACGTCACGGGGACACGGTGCGGCAGCGCGCGCCCCATGGAGCCGGGCGGCGCGGCCCGGCGTAGGCTCGGGGCCGGGGGTTCCCCGGGATCCACGGGCACCCCGGCAAACACGGCCACAACGCTTAAGGAACCACCTGATGGAGCTTGGTCTCGTCGGTCTAGGCAAGATGGGCGGCAACATGCGCGAGCGCATCCGCCGCGCAGGCCACACCGTCATCGGATACGACCGCAACCCGGACCTCGCCGATGTCCACAGCCTGCAGGAACTTGTGGACAGCCTGCCGGCGCCCCGCGTCGTGTGGGTGATGGTCCCGGCGGGTGCGGCGACGCAGTCCACCATCGACGAACTCGGGGAGCTGCTCTCGATCGGCGACGTCGTCGTCGACGGCGGCAACTCCCGCTGGACCGACGACGAGAAGCACGCGGCGGAGCTGGCCACGAAGGGCATCGGCTTCGTCGACTGCGGTGTCTCGGGCGGCGTGTGGGGCCTGGAGAACGGCTACGCGCTCATGTACGGCGGTGCCAAGGACCACGTCGGCCGCGTCCAGCCGATCTTCGACGCCCTCAAGCCCGAGGGTGAATTCGGTGCCGTGCACGCTGGCAAGGTCGGCGCGGGCCACTTCGCCAAGATGGTCCACAACGGCATCGAGTACGCCATGATGCAGGCCTACGCCGAGGGCTGGGAGCTCCTGGAGAAGGTGGACTCGGTCACCGACGTCCGCGAGGTCTTCCGCTCCTGGCAGGAGGGCACCGTCATCCGCTCCTGGCTGCTCGACCTGGCCGTGAACGCCCTCGACGAGGACGAGCACCTGGAGCAGCTGCGCGGCTTCGCGCAGGACTCGGGCGAGGGCCGCTGGACGGTGGAGGCGGCGATCGACAACGCCGTGCCGCTGCCTGCGATCACCGCGTCGCTCTTCGCGCGCTTCGCCTCGCGTCAGGACGACTCCCCCCAGATGAAGATGATCGCCGCGCTGCGCAACCAGTTCGGCGGCCACGCGGTCGAGAAGAAGTAGTCGACAGGACGGCCGCGCAGCTCGGAGTGGCTGCACGGCACGTCAGCAGGACAGCAGGACAGCGAGTAGTGGGAAAGCCGGGGGAGGTCGGCGCCGTATGCATGTTTCGCATCTCTCATTGGCCGACTTCCGCTCGTACGCCCGGGCCGAGGTTCCCCTCGATCCGGGCGTCACCGCTTTCGTGGGTCCCAACGGGCAGGGGAAGACCAACCTCGTCGAGGCGATCGGCTACCTCGCCACGCTCGGCAGCCACCGGGTCTCCTCGGACGCCCCGCTCGTACGGATGGGCGCGGAGCGGGCGATCATCCGCGCGGCCGTCACCCAGGGCGAGCGTCAGCAGCTGGTGGAGCTGGAGCTGAACCCGGGGCGCGCGAACCGGGCCCGGATCAACCGGTCCTCGCAGGTCAGACCGCGGGACGTGCTGGGGATCGTACGGACGGTGCTGTTCGCGCCGGAGGACTTGGCCCTGGTCAAGGGCGACCCGGGGGAACGGCGGCGGTTCCTGGACGAGCTGGTCACGGCGCGCTCGCCGCGGATGGCGGCGGTCCGCTCCGATTACGAGCGGGTCCTCAAGCAGCGCAACACCCTGCTGAAGTCGGCGGCGATGGCTCGCCGGCACGGCGGCCGCCAGGGGGCGACAGCCGGACGGAGTTCGGGAGGGGACCTCTCCACGCTCGACGTGTGGGACCAGCACCTCGCGCGCGCGGGCGCGGAGCTGCTGGCGCAGCGGCTGGACCTGATCGCGACGCTGCTGCCGCTCGCGGACAAGGCGTACGAGCAGCTCGCACCCGGCGGCGGCCCGCTGGGGCTGTCGTACAAGTCCTCCGCCGGCGAGGCGGTGGACAGCGGCGCGTCGCGCACCCGCGAGGCGCTCTACGAGGTGCTCACGGCAGCGCTCGCCGACGTGCGCAAGCAGGAGATCGAGCGCGGTGTGACCCTGGTGGGACCGCACCGCGACGACGTGCTGCTGCGGCTGGGGGAGCTGCCCGCGAAGGGGTACGCGAGCCACGGCGAATCGTGGTCGTACGCGCTGGCGCTGCGGCTGGCCTCGTACGAGCTGCTGCGCTCGGAGGGCAGCGAGCCGGTGCTGATCCTGGACGACGTGTTCGCGGAGCTGGACGTGCGGCGCCGCGAGCGGCTGGCGGAGCTGGTGGCTCCGGGCGAGCAGGTGCTGGTGACGGCGGCGGTGGACGACGACGTCCCGGGGGTGCTGGCGGGAACACGGTTCGGGGTGTCCGGCGGTGAGGTGACCCGGCTGTGAACGAACACGGCAAGGACCCGCATCAGGAGCAGGGCCGCAAGGCCCCGGAGGCCTCCGGGGTGGACCTCGCGCGCCAGGCCCTCGCGGCGGCGCGGGAGCAGGCGCGGGCCCGGGGCAATGCGGCGGGCGGCAGGAAGCGCCAGCAGCAGCCGGGGCTGCGCTCGGGTGCGCGGGCGGACGGGCGGGACCCGATGCCGTTGATGGCGGCGCTGGACCGGCTGCGGACCGAACGCGGCTGGGAGATGCCGATGGCGGTGGCGGGCGTGATGGAGCGCTGGCCGGAGATCGTCGGGCCGGAGATCGCGGCGCACTGCGTACCGGAGCGGTACGAGGACCGCGAGCTGGTCGTGCGGTGCGATTCCTCGGCCTGGGCGGCGCAGCTGAAGCTGCTGGCTCCACAGCTGGTGGCGCGGCTGAACGCGGATCTGGGGCAGGGGACCGTGCGGATGATCAAGGTGCAGGGGCCGGGTGGGCGGCCCAAGGGGTACGGCCCCTGGCGGGCGCCGGGGAGTAAGGGTCCGGGCGACACGTACGGCTGAGCCGGTTCCCTGCGGGGCTGGGGCTGGGGCTGGGGCTGGGGCTGGTGGGGTGCGGGGGTGCGGGTACATGCAGCCCGCTCCGCGGGACCCCGTGGCTCCGCCCCGGACCCCGCGCCTCAAACGCCGGCGGGGCTGGATTGGGCGTGGCTCCGCCCGGGACCCCGCGCCTCGAACGCCGACGGGGGCTGGATTGCGTGTGGCTCCGCCCCGGACCGCGCTTCAGGCGGCGGCGGGGCTGGGAGGGGCGGCGGGGCTGGATTGAGCGGGGCTTCGGCCCCGGCTCCGCGCTTCATGCGGCGGCGAGCGGCGGGGCTGGATTCGGGGGGACTTTGGTGGCGTCCCTCACGGTAGTGGGAGGTTGACAGGCCGAAGCGCTGGGTGCCCGTGTGAGCCTCTTTGAGCCCCTTCCCGGATGTGGGGAGTCGGAGAGAGGAGGTTCAGGGCGGCACATGCGGACTCAGGTACCGGCAAACCCCCATTCATGTCGGTGGTACCGGTAGACTGAAGCAAATCCCGCCCGCTTGCGGGATCCCGCTGACAAACGCTGACAACGCAGATCGACGCAGCCGCTCCTGCTTGCATGCCTGCTGGCCCGGAGTACGGCCTGTGCTGTGCCAGAAAGGGCGCTTCGTGGCCGATTCCGGCAACCCCAACGACAAGAACGAGTCCACCGCCGACGGCGAGGCCGCCGAGGCAGGTGGGTCTACGTATACCGGCAGCAACATCCAGGTCCTGGAGGGTCTGGACGCGGTCCGCAAGCGGCCCGGCATGTACATCGGCTCCACCGGCGAGCGTGGACTCCATCACCTCGTCTACGAGGTCGTGGACAACTCCGTCGACGAGGCCCTGGCCGGGCACGCCGACACCATCGACGTCACGATCCTGGCCGACGGGGCGGTCAAGGTCGTCGACAACGGCCGCGGCATCCCCGTCGACATCGTGCCGTCCGAGGGCAAGCCGGCCGTCGAGGTCGTGCTGACCGTCCTGCACGCCGGAGGCAAGTTCGGCGGCGGCGGCTACGCCGTCTCCGGCGGTCTGCACGGCGTGGGCGTATCCGTCGTGAACGCGCTGTCGACGCGCGTCGCGGTCGAGGTCCGGCGTGACGGCTACCGCTGGACGCAGGACTACAAGCTCGGCGCCCCGACCGCCGCGCTGGCGAAGAACGAGGCGACCGACGAGAGCGGTACGACGGTCACGTTCTGGGCCGACGGCGACATCTTCGAGACGACCGAGTACTCCTTCGAGACGCTCTCGCGGCGCTTCCAGGAGATGGCCTTCCTGAACAAGGGCCTGACCCTGACGCTGACGGACGAGCGCGAGTCGGCCAAGGCGACGGTGGGCGCCGACGACCCGGACGCGGACGCGGCCGAGCCCGAGGCGCGCACGGTGAAGTACTACTACGAGGGCGGCATCGTCGACTTCGTGAAGTACCTCAACTCGCGCAAGGGCGAGATGATCCACCCGACCGTCATCGACATCGAGGCCGAGGACAAGGAGCGCATGCTCTCGGTCGAGATCGCGATGCAGTGGAACTCGCAGTACACGGAGGGTGTCTACTCCTTCGCGAACACGATCCACACGCATGAGGGCGGTACGCACGAGGAGGGCTTCCGTGCGGCGCTGACGGGTCTGGTCAACCGGTACGCGCGCGATAAGAAGCTGCTGCGCGAGAAGGACGACAACCTCGCCGGCGAGGACATCCGCGAGGGTCTGACGGCGATCATCTCGGTGAAGCTGGGCGAGCCGCAGTTCGAGGGCCAGACGAAGACCAAGCTGGGCAACACCGAGGCGAAGACCTTCGTCCAGAAGGTCGTGCACGAGCACCTCAACGACTGGTTCGACCGGAACCCGAACGAGGCCGCGGACATCGTCCGCAAGTCGATCCAGGCGGCCACGGCGCGCGTCGCGGCCCGCAAGGCCCGTGACCTCACCCGTCGCAAGGGTCTGCTGGAGAGCGCCTCGCTGCCGGGCAAGCTGTCCGACTGCCAGTCGAACGACCCGACCCAGTGCGAGATCTTCATCGTCGAGGGCGACTCGGCCGGCGGCTCGGCCAAGTCCGGCCGCAACCCGATGTACCAGGCCATCCTGCCGATCCGCGGCAAGATCCTGAACGTCGAGAAGGCCCGCATCGACAAGATCCTCCAGAACACCGAGGTCCAGGCGCTGATCAGTGCCTTCGGTACCGGTGTGCACGAGGACTTCGACATCGAGAAGCTCCGCTATCACAAGATCATCCTGATGGCGGACGCCGACGTCGACGGTCAGCACATCAACACCCTGCTGCTGACCTTCCTGTTCCGCTTCATGCGGCCGCTGGTCGAGGCCGGTCACGTGTACCTGTCGCGCCCGCCGCTCTACAAGATCAAGTGGGGCCGGGACGACTTCGAGTACGCGTACTCGGACCGCGAGCGCGACGCGCTGGTGGAGCTCGGCAAGCAGAACGGCAAGCGGATCAAGGAAGACTCGATCCAGCGCTTCAAGGGTCTGGGCGAGATGAACGCCGAGGAGCTGCGCGTCACCACCATGGACGTGGACCACCGCGTCCTCGGCCAGGTCACGCTCGACGACGCGGCGCAGGCCGACGACCTGTTCTCGGTGCTGATGGGTGAGGACGTCGAGGCGCGGCGCTCCTTCATCCAGCGCAACGCCAAGGACGTCCGCTTCCTCGACATCTGAGTCGGCTCTGATGGCCGCCTGAAAGGACTTCTGACCAGCAATGGCCGACGAAACCACCCCCACCGCTGAGAACAACGCGGAGGAGCAGCCCGTGCTGCGCATCGAGCCCGTCGGGCTCGAGACGGAGATGCAGCGCTCCTACCTCGACTACGCGATGTCCGTCATCGTCTCGCGCGCCCTGCCGGACGTGCGCGACGGCCTCAAGCCGGTGCACCGCCGCGTGCTGTACGCGATGTACGACGGCGGATACCGGCCCGAGAAGGGCTTCTACAAGTGCGCCCGCGTCGTCGGCGACGTCATGGGCACCTACCACCCGCACGGTGACAGCTCGATCTACGACGCCCTGGTCCGCCTGGCCCAGCCGTGGTCGATGCGCATGCCGCTTGTGGACTCGAACGGCAACTTCGGCTCTCCGGGCAACGACCCGGCGGCCGCGATGCGCTACACCGAGTGCAAGCTGATGCCGCAGGCCATGGAGATGCTCCGGGACATCGACGAGGAGACCGTCGACTTCCAGGACAACTACGACGGCCGCAACCAGGAGCCGACGGTCCTGCCGGCGCGCTTCCCGAACCTGCTGGTCAACGGCAGCGCCGGCATCGCGGTCGGCATGGCGACCAACATCCCGCCGCACAACCTCCGTGAGGTCGCGGCCGGTGCGCAGTGGGCGCTGGAGCACCCGGAGGCCTCCCACGAGGAGCTCCAGGACGCGCTCATCGAGCGGATCAAGGGTCCTGACTTCCCGTCGGGTGCCCTGGTCGTGGGCCGCAAGGGCATCGAGGAGGCGTACCGGACCGGTCGCGGCTCCATCACGATGCGCGCGGTGGTGGAGGTCGAGGAGATCCAGAACCGCCAGTGCCTGGTGGTCACGGAGCTTCCGTACCAGACCAACCCCGATAACCTCGCGCAGAAGATCGCGGATCTGGTGAAGGACGGCAAGGTCGGCGGCATCGCCGACGTCCGTGACGAGACCTCGTCGCGGACCGGCCAGCGCCTGGTGATCGTGCTGAAGCGCGACGCCGTCGCCAAGGTCGTGCTGAACAACCTCTACAAGCACACCGATCTGCAGACGAACTTCGGCGCGAACATGCTGGCGCTGGTGGACGGCGTGCCGCGCACGCTGTCGATCGACGCCTTCATCCGCCACTGGGTGACGCACCAGATCGAGGTCATCGTCCGGCGCACCCGCTTCCGCCTGCGCAAGGCGGAGGAGCGCGCCCACATCCTGCGCGGCCTGCTCAAGGCGCTGGACGCGATCGACGAGGTCATCGCCCTCATCCGGCGCAGCAACACCGTCGAGATCGCGCGCGAGGGCCTGATGGGCCTCCTGGAGATCGACGAGATCCAGGCGAACGCGATCCTGGAGATGCAGCTGCGCCGCCTGGCGGCACTGGAGCGGCAGAAGATCGTCGCCGAGCACGACGAGCTCCAGTCCAAGATCAACGAGTACAACGCGATCCTGGCCTCGGAGGAGCGTCAGCGCTCCATCGTGAGCGAGGAACTGGCGGCCATCGTCGAGAAGTTCGGCGACGACCGGCGTTCCAAGCTGGTGCCCTTCGACGGTGACATGTCCATCGAGGACCTGATCGCCGAAGAGGACATCGTCGTCACGATCACGCACGGCGGCTACGTCAAGCGCACCAAGACCGAGGACTACCGCTCGCAGAAGCGCGGCGGCAAGGGCGTGCGCGGCACCAAGCTGAAGCAGGACGACCTGGTCGACCACTTCTTCGTGTCCACCACGCACCACTGGCTGCTGTTCTTCACGAACAAGGGCCGGGTCTACCGGTCCAAGGCGTACGAGCTCCCGGACGCCGGCCGTGACGCGCGCGGGCAGCACGTGGCGAACCTGCTGGCCTTCCAGCCGGATGAGAAGATCGCGCAGATCCTCGCCATCCGCGACTACGAGGCGGCGCCCTACCTGATCCTGGCCACCAAGGGCGGCCTGGTGAAGAAGACGGCGCTCAAGGACTACGACTCGCCCCGTTCAGGTGGTGTGATCGCCATCAACCTCAGGGAGACGGGGGATGGCAGCGACGACGAGCTGATCGGCGCGGAGCTGGTGTCCGCCGAGGACGACTTGCTGTTGATCAGCAAGAAGGCGCAGTCGATCCGCTTCACGGCGACCGACGACGCGCTGCGCCCGATGGGCCGTGCGACGTCGGGCGTGAAGGGCATGAGTTTCCGCGAAGGAGACGAACTGCTCTCCATGAGCGTCGTCCGGCCCGGTACGTTCGTCTTCACCGCGACCGACGGCGGCTACGCCAAGCGGACGCCGGTGGACGAATACCGCGTCCAGGGGCGTGGCGGTCTGGGCATCAAGGCCGCGAAGATCGTGGAGGACCGCGGGTCGCTCGTAGGGGCGCTCGTGGTGGACGAAACGGACGAGATTCTCGCCATCACGCTCAGCGGTGGTGTGATTCGTACGCGCGTCAACGAAGTCAGGGAGACCGGCCGTGACACCATGGGCGTCCAGCTGATCAACCTGGGCAAGCGGGATGCCGTGGTCGGCATCGCCCGCAACGCCGAGGCCGGTCAGGAAGCTGACGAGGTCGAGGCCGACGAGAACGAGACCGAGGTGGCCGACGGACAGGCCGCCGAGGCCGCCGAGGGCACGCAGCCTTCGGCCGGGGAGCACGAGGAGTAAGTCGTGAGTGGAGCCACGGGCGCCGGACCGGCCAAGACTGGAGCGAACGGTGCCCGTGGCCCCGCCGCGGACTCCCAGGGGGGAACCGTGACGGACACCCGAGGACCGCAGCCGTCGGCCGACGCGGACGCCGGCCAGGACCGGCCCGCGCAGCCGGCGCAGCCGTACCACCCGCCGCAGGCCTACGCGGCCCCCTCGGGCCCGGGGTCGCCGCGGGGCGGCACCGGAGCCACAGCGCAGCGCAAGCCGCGTCCTGGGGTCCGTACGGCCCCCCGGACGCGCAAGGCGCGGCTGCGGGTCGCCAAGGCCGACCCCTGGTCGGTGATGAAGGTCAGCTTCCTGCTGTCGATCGCGCTGGGCATCTGCACGATCGTGGCGGCGGCGGTGCTGTGGATGGTCATGGACGCGATGGGCGTCTTCTCGACCGTCGGCGGCACCATCAGCGAGGCGACCGGCTCGAACGAGAGCAACGGCTTCGACCTCCAGTCGTTCATGTCGCTGCCGCGCGTGCTGACGTTCACGTCGGTGATCGCGGTCATCGACGTGGTGCTGGCGACGGCACTGGCGACGCTGGGCGCGTTCATCTACAACCTGTCGGCGGGCTTCGTCGGCGGTGTGGAGCTGACGCTCGCCGAGGACGAGTGACGCTCGGACGAGGTCGGATGACCTGCGCAGACGTCGCCCGGCAACGGATTTTGGCCTGACCGGGTCTGTGCGCTAATCTTCAGGAGTCAGCGCGCAGCGCGGATGGGGCTATAGCTCAGTTGGTTAGAGCGCATCCCTGATAAGGATGAGGCCACAGGTTCAAATCCTGTTAGCCCCACAGTGTCGAAGACCCCCAGGCCACAGGCCTGGGGGTCTTTGTCATAGGGCCAGTTGGGGAGCCGTGAGGTCACCGATCGGTATCGGTCGGTGTGTATTGTTGGCTGCCAGAAGTCCCCTACGTCAATGAAAGACGAGGTCGCGCGGTGAAGAAGCTGCTCCTGGTCGCACTGGCCGCCATCGGCGGGCTCCTCGTGTACCGCCAGATCCAGGCGGACCGCGCCGAGCAGGACCTGTGGACGGAGGCAACTGACTCCGTGCCCTCTGGTTCCGGTGTGTGAGACCGAAAGCTGATCTCATGAAGCCCCGGCTGCCGCTGCGGCCGGGGCTTTGTGCTGTTCTGTGACGAAAACTTACGTTATGCAAAGATTTGGCTTGCGCTAGCAAACTCGGGGTGGACGTGATGGGTCGGGTACGGACGACAGTGCGGACGGGAGCCGTGGCGGGGGCGGCGGCCCTGGGTCTCGTGGCGGTCCTGCCGGGGGCGGCGCTCGCCGAAGGGGCCGCGCCCGCGCCCGTCCCGACGTACCGCGCCGCCGACGGCGCGAAGCCGGTCGAGGGCAAGCCCTCGACGGCGGACGCCCCGCAGATCGAGGCGGGGAGCGTCTACACGGACACGCTCGCCCCGGGGGAGCGCGTGTACCGGCTCGTCCTCGACAAGGACGAGTCCAACGTCTACGTGTCCGCCGTGGTGCGGCCCGCACCGGGTGCGAAGGTCTCCGGCGGCGACGGCGTCGAGGTGGAGCTCATGACCACCGCCGGCCGCTCCTGCCCGGGGAGCACCGGCCGCGCCAACTTCGGCTACGACGCCTATCCCATCAGCGCGGCCGGCGTCCGCTGGGGAGCGGAGGACACGGACTGCGCGCCCGCCGGCGTGTACTACGCCAAGGTCACCCGCACGTCGGCCAAGGGCTACGACCAGAGCCCCTGGCCGCTGGAGATCAAGGTCCAGCGGGAACCCGGCCGCAGTGCGGCCGTCCCGACGACCGCGCCCGCCACCTGGCCCTCGGGGGCCCCGTCCCTGCCCGGGACCGAGGCGGTGCCCCGCGCCGGGGGCACCGGCTTCAACGACGCGCGTGCCCTGGGCGCCGGGGTGTGGCGCGACGAGATGCGGCCCGGCCAGACCCGCTTCTACCGGGTCCCGCTGGACTGGGGGCAGCAGCTCGGGTTCGGCGCCGAGCTCTCCGCCGCGAAGATGACCAAGACGTTCGGCTCCGCGTCGGGCGGTCTCACCGTCTCCCTCTACAACCCCTACCGGGGCCTGATCTCCGACAAGGACACCTCGTACGACGGCAAGCAGGCCGGGATCACCCTGGGGAAGACCCCGCCCGTCGCCTATGAGAACCGCTTCGCCGCCGACCGGGCGGTCCAGCCGGTCGCCATCGCCGGCTGGTACTACGTCGCGGTGACCATGGGCGGGAAGGTCGCCGAGTTCACCGAGGACGCTACGCCCGTGCCGCTGACCCTGCGGATGGAGGTCACCGGCTCCCCCGCCGAGGCGCCCGCGTACAAGGGGAGCCTCGCCGCGGGCGGCTTCGGCGTCGGCGCCGAGGACCGGACCGCCGCCGAGGAGGGGCTCACCGCCCCTGAGGCCGCCGAGGCCGCCGGGCACCGCTCCGTGATGCGGGTCGTGGCGGGCGCCGGCCTCGGCACCGGGACCTTGCTGCTGCTCGTCCTGGGCGGCTGGATCCTGCTCGGCCGGCGGGGACGCGGCGCTACATCTGCGTGAGGGCCCAGACTCCCACCGCGAAGCAGAGCAGCGCCGCGGCGAGGAGCGAGGCCACCGCCTTCGCCGGAGGCGGGGCGATCCCGCCGGCCGCCCGGGCGGGCGGGGCGGCGGCGGGGACCGGCGGAGCCGGCGCGGTGGGCACCGTGGGCGGCGGCAGGTGGAAGCTGCCCGTCTCCGAGGGCCCGAACGCGGACACCTGGGCCGGGACCGCCGGGTACGGGGTCGGGGCCGCCGACGTCACCGGGGTCGTCGTCGCGCCCGGGGTCGTCGTCGTACCGGGGGCCGTCGTCGCGCCCGGGGTCGTCGTCGTACCGGGGGTCGTCGTCGCGCCCGGGGCCATCGGCGCCGTCGCAGCCGTACCGCGCGGATCCGTACGGGTGGGCTCCGTTGTCACCGTCACCGAGGCCGGACCCTGCGGCGGCGCCGCCGCGGCGATGCCGGGCGCATGCGGAGCAGCCGCGGTGGCGGTCACCGGGCCCTGCGGACCGAATCCGGGCGGGAGCGGGCCCAGTTGGTCGAACACCTCCACCGGATCCTCGTCCGGGGCGGGCGGCGGCAGCAGCTCCACGGCCTCGGCGAGGGCCTTGCGCGCCCCCGTGGCCGTGCGGAACCGGCTCTGCGGGTCCGGCTGCAGGAGGCCTGCGATGACGTCCCAGAGCGGTGCGGGAACGCCTTCCGGGGCGCTCGGGGTCCCATGGGCGAGGAAATGCTCCACCAGGCCCTGGGAATCGGGCTTCCTCCCCTGGAGGAGGTACAGGGCGACCAGCCCGACGGCGAAGAGGTCGGCGGGGAAGTCGGGTTCGGCGCCCAGCAGTTGCTCCGGGGCGAAATAGCCCGGAGTACCGACCACGTAATGGGTCTCGGTCAGCCGGGGCTCGCCCTTGCGCATGGAGATGCCGAAGTCGGACAGCCGCAGGTGCGGCCGCCCGGTTCCGGTGGCCTCCATCAGGATGTTGGCCGGTTTGATGTCACGGTGGACGACCCCCTCCGCATGCACCGCCGCCAGCCCCGACAGGAGCTGGTCGAGCAGCGTGCACACGAAACGGGGCGGCAGGGCCCCGTAGTCCCCGATCACGTGGGCGAGGGATCCGCCGCCGACCAGATCCATGGTGAACAGGACCTTGTCGTCGTCGGCCGCCCAGCTGGCCGGGGCCAGCACGTGCGGGTGATCGATCCGCAGGGCCTGCTCGCGCACGAACCGCAGGAGCGTGTGGGCATCGCTCTGCAGCAGGACCTTCGCGGCGACGTACCGGCGGCGGCGGTGGTCCCAGGCCCGCCACACGGCACCCGCGCCACCGCGCCCGATCGGATCGATCAACTCGTACCGACCGGCGAAGACCTCACCCATCGCTGCGCCCGTCCCCCGTCACCCGTCGTCCGCCCTCGTACGTGTCAGTTCTGGTGGGCCTCGTAGTGCGCGACCGCGTCGGCGGTGCGGCCCGCGCCGTACACCCGGAGGAACTCTGCCAGTTCCGGGTGGCTGGGGGCGAGGCTGTTCGCCGCGTCGATGATGTCACCGGCCGCGGAGACCGAGCGCAGCAGCGACTGGATCTCGCGGACGACCCGCTTGACCGTGGGCGCCCCGGAGCTGGTGGTGGTCTGGCCGCTGTTGCTGAGGACGGAGCCTCCCTGGGTCTTCTTGATCTCGTCCATCCGGTCGGTGGCCTCCGCCGCGCTGACGCTTCCGTCGGCCACCTGGCCGGCGAGGTCCTGGAGGGCCTGGACACGCTGTACCACGGCCGGGTTGCCGATCTTGGCGCGCTGGCCGCTCATCAGCTGGGACAGCATGGGCGCCGACAGTCCGAGGACGGCAGCGAGGCGGGCCTGGTTCAAGCCGAGGTCATCTATGAGCCGGCGGAAGAGGGCCCCCAGCGGCTCCCCGTACCAGCTGCGCTGAAGCTCTCTGGCTCTGGCCGTGGCCTCTTGCTGTACTGCGTCCACTCTTACTACTCCCCTTCGCTGGTGCGAACCTCGCGAGCATCTTACGGAGAGTGGTCGCACCGCGGGAGTCCCTATCATTTTGCGAGATGAGGGGGTACACCCGGTACTCTGTTCTGCGGAACGACCACTCTCCCGCGCGGGAGGGGTGCGTCCAGTTCCATGGGGCCTTAGCTCAGTTGGTAGAGCGCTGCCTTTGCAAGGCAGATGTCAGGAGTTCGAATCTCCTAGGCTCCACAGATAAGACCCTCCTGACCTGCGGAAACGCGGTCGGGAGGGTCTTTTTTCTGCCTTGGTGCTGCTGGCGCCGCCGTGCTGCTCGCTGCCGACTGCCGGCTGCCATCCTGCCGTGTCAGCGGTCGCGCAGCTCCAGCGTGCAGCACTTGACGCTGCCGCCGGCCTTGAGCAGTTCGGAGAGCTCGACCCCGATCGGCTCGAAGCCCCGCGCCCGCAGTTTGGCGTGCAGGCCGGTGGCCGCGGCGGGCAGCAGGACGTGGCGGCCGTCGGAGAAGGCGTTGAGGCCGAAGACGGCGGCGTCCTCGGCGCAGGCCAGGACGGCGTTGGGGAACATGGTCCGCAGCACGGCCTGGCTGCCCTGGGAGAAGGCGGCCGGATAGTACATGATCTCGTCGTCCGACAGCACGGACAGGGCCGTGTCCAGGTGGTAGTAGTCCGGGTTCACCAGCGTCAGCGAGGTGACCGGGAGGCCGAAGAACTCCTGGGCCTCCGCGTGTGAGCGCGGGTCGGTGCGGAAACCGGTGCCGGCGAGCAGGCGGCGGCCGACGGTGAGGATGTCGCCCTCGCCCTCGTTGACGTACTCGGGCCACAGGGTGTCCTTGTAGCCGCGGCCCTCCAGCCACCGCAGGTACGCGGGGCCCTCCGCCGTGCGCTCCGCGTGCCGGAAGCGGGCGCCGAAGACCTTGCCGTCGACGACGGTGGCGCCGTTGGCCGCGAACACCATGTCGGGCAGGCCCTCGATGGGATCTATCTCCTCGACCACGTGGCCGAGTTCGAGGTACAGGTCGCGCAGACCCTCCCACTGGCTGACGGCGAGCGCGTTGTCCGTGCTGTGCTGCGGGTTCATCCACGGGTTGATCGAGTACGTGACGTCGTAGTGCCGGGGCCGGCACATCAGCAGACGGCGGCGGGTGGCGACCCGGGTGGGGCTGTCGGAACGGTAGAGCGCGCCGGCAGGGGTGATGGGCTCGGTGAGCGGCACGAGGGCTCCTTCTCATGGGGTTTCGATGGAAGCCCGGCCGCCCGGGGGATGGTTCGGGCGGGCCGGATGCGTGTGACGCAACTGATCACGTAGGCCCCATGGAAAGGGCGCTCCGCATTGACCGGAAGCACTGCGGGACACCGGCCAATCAACCCCCTGACCAGGGTCCGGGGCCGAGTTGATTGTTCGTGTCCGAGACGCCTTCCGGGCAATCGGGCGCTCCCGTCGAATGTGGTCATCACCCGGTTTTCGGGAGGCAACGCAAGTACGGGAACAGTGGCGAGAACCGTCCTGAACGACCGTACAAACCCGTCCACCTGTTCCATCTGGAGGTACTTCCATGGCGCATCGCAACGTCGAACTGCTCGCAGTCGGTGCAGGTCCGGCGAACCTCGCCCTGGCGGTCGCCGTCGAGGAGCTCGCTCCCGAGCTGGCCGGCGACACCCTGCTGATCGAGCGCGAGCAGGACATCGTGTGGCAGCGCGGAATGCTGCTGCCCGACGCGCTGAGCCAGGTCTCCTTCCTCAAGGACCTGGTCACCATGCGCAATCCGTGCAGCCGCTTCTCCTTCGTCAACTTCCTGCACGCCCAGGAACGCCTCGACGCCTTCGTGAACCTGGCCAGTTTCGTTCCATACCGCAGCGAGATATCCGAGTACCTGCAGTGGGTCGCCGATGAACTCGCGACGGTCCAGGTCGAATACGGCCGCGAGTGCACCGCCGTCGAGGCGACGATCGGGGAGGACGGCGAGGTCGCCGGCTGGCTGGTCACGCTCGCCGACGGCGACACGATCGGCTGCCGCTACCTCGTGATCGGCGCCGGCCGGGACGCCCACGTCCCCGCGGTGTTCGACGGTCTGCCGGCGGAGCGCGTCATCCACAGCACGCAGTACACGCAGCGCATCGCCGACGTGCGGGCCGACCTGCCGCACCGGGTCGCTGTGATCGGCGGGGCGCAGAGCGCGGCCGAACTGTTCGGCGCCGCGCTGCGGGACCTGCCCGAGTGCAAGCCGACCATGATCATGCGCTCCATCGGCCTGAACGGTTACGAGAGCAGCAAGTTCACCAACGAGCTGTACTACACGTCCTTCATCGACGAGTTCTACGACGCGTCGCCCGAGGCCCGCCAGCAGCTGCTCGGCGAGATGTACCGCTCCAACTACGGTGGCCTGTCCCCCGCCACCCTGGACGCCCTCTACCGGCAGTTCTACCAGGACCGCCGCACCGGACAGGAGCGCCTGGCGCTCCACGCCATGACCGACGTCAGGGCCGCGCGGATGGACGGCGAGGAGATCGTCCTCACGCTCGCCGACCGCAAGACGGGCGCAGAGCGGGAGATGCGCACCGACCTGGTGCTGCTGGGCACCGGCTTCGTCCGTGACATGCCGTGGGCCGTCAAGGCACTCGCGGAGTCGATCGGACTGGACGAGATCAACGTGAGCCGGCACTACCGGCTCGACCTGGGCCGCCCCGCGACCGCCGCCTGCTACCTGCAGGGCGTCAACGAGGCCACCCACGGCATCGCCGACTCGCTGCTCAGCGTGCTCGCGGGCCGTTCCGCCGAGATCACCCGGGACATCGTCGCGCACCGCCGCGCGGGAGCGGTGGAGATCCCGGCCCCGGAGCGCGAGCTCGCGCTCGCCGGCGCGGTCTGAGCACCGCCGCCGCGTACCCCTCACGAGCCGTACCAGCCTGACGAGGAGAGAACGACCCCCATGCTCACCAAGCAACTCGACCGCGACGGACTGACACACGAGAACGGCCTGGACGCCCAGCGCCTGCTGCCCTGGCCCGAGCTCAACGCCCCCTTCGAGGGGTCCTGGTGCGTGATCCGGCCCGGCACCGCGTCGACGGCGCACGCCCATCACGAGTACGAGATCTTCATCGCCGTCGCCGGCTCCGCGGTCCTGGAATCGGAGGGCGTCCGCAGGCCCTTCACGACCGGGGACATCGTCCACTTCACCCCCGGCTCCGAGCACCGGGTGATCAACGAGTCCGCGGAGGACTTCGAGATGTACAGCGTGTGGTGGGACCTCGACATGACCCAGCGGTTCGCAGCACGACACGAAGGAGCCCAGGCATGACACGCCGTACGGTCATCATCGCGCCGCCGCCGACCCCCAACGGGGACCTGCACACCGGGCACCTGGCAGGCCCGTACCTGGCCGGGGACGTCCACGCACGCTACCTGCGGGCGTCCGGCCGTCCGGTGATCTTCACCAGCGGCACCGACGACAGCCAGACCTATGTGGTGTCCAGCGCGGCGCGCGCCGGTCTGACGCCGGAGGAGCTGGCGCTCCGCTCCGCGACGCAGATCCGCGCCACGCTGGAGGCGGCCGGGATCTCCGTGGACGGCTTCGCCCCCTTCGACAAGGGCTACCGGCAGACCGTCATCGACTTCGTCACCGACCTTCACAGCGACGGCGCCTTCCGGCTCAAGACCGTGCGCCTGCCGTATGTCGAGGCCACCGACGAGTACCTCATGGAGGGCCTGGTCGCCGGCGACTGCCCGGTGTGCCTTCTGGAGAGCCGCGGCGGACTCTGCGAGTCGTGCGGTCACCCCAACAACTTCGACGAGCTGCTGCACCCGCGCTCCACCGTCGACCCGGACGCCGTGGTCACGCACCGCGAGGCGCAGATCCTCGTGCTGCCGATGGAGGAGTACCGCGACCGCCTCGCCGACTACTACGTCCGGCACCGGGACGTGCTGCGGCCGCACACCGCACAGCTGGTCCGCGAGGCGCTGGAGCGTCCGCTGCCGGACTTCCCGATCACCTACCCCACCGGATGGGGCATCCCGGCGCCGTTCACCGAGACCCCGGGGCAGGTCCTCAACGCCTGGGCCGAGGGCATGGCCGCCTCGATGTACTGCACCTGGTACGCGGCCGAGCAGCTCGGAGAGCACGCGGACCGGTTCGACGAGCACTGGCTGTCCGAGCACGGCATCGAGCTCGTGTACTTCCTCGGTTTCGACAACGTCTACTTCTGGGGAATGACGCACCTGGCCCTGCTGATGGCGCACGGCGACCGGTACGTCGAGCCGCACGCCATCGTGTCGAACGAGTTCTACGAGCTGGAGAACCAGAAGTTCTCCACGAGCAAGGGCCATGTGGTCTGGGCCGCCGATCTGGTGGCCGAGGTACCACGCGACCTGGTCCGCTTCTATCTGGCGCTCACCGCGCCGGAGCACTCCCGGACGAACTTCAGCCGCGAGGCGCTCGACACCCTGGCGCTCTCCCGGCTGGTCGAGCCGTGGAACCGGCTCGCGGGTCGTCTGGACGAGCTGCAGGCCGCGGTCCCGTCGGACGCGCTGCTGCCGGTGTCCGAGACCGGCGCCGCCCACGCGGCGGTCGTCGTCGAGCGCTTCCGGTCCCACTACGAGCTGGAGAGCTTCAGCCTCCACCGGGCCGCTGACCTGGTGGTCGTCCACCTCGACCGGCTGGTCAAGCAGGCGGACCGCCTCGCGGCGACCGCACCTGGCGACCTTGGGGACCTGCTCCTCGCCGTCAGGACGCTGACCGCGTGCGCCGCCCCGCTGCTCGTCGACCTCGCCGCCCGTGCCGAGCAGGCCGGCGTCGACCTGACCCTTCCGGCCGGCCCCGTCGCGGCCGGCCCCGTCGCTCCCCTGCGACTTCCCCTCCTGTCCACCGAGGTCGGGGCCTTCGAGTCCGTGGCCGTGCCGGTCGACATCCGAGCCTGACCTCCGAGGAGCAACTGTGTCCACGATCGCCCCACACCGCCCCAATCGGGCAGAACGCCTGCTCATCCCCGCGACGTTCATCACCAACCTGGGCAACGGCATCCAGCTCACCGCCGCCTCGTACCTGGTGTTCTCCGAGGAGAACACCATGCTCGCGGTCAGCTGGCTCATGATCGCCGTCACCATCCCGCAGGTGGCGCTCTCCCTCTTCTTCGGCAAGCTCGCCGACCGCTTCGACCGCCGGACGCTGGCGATGGTCTCCGACCTGGTCAGCGCGGCCGCGGCGATCGCCCTGCCGATCTGGCTGGCCTTCGGCGGTGACCCGTCCACGGTCAGCTACGTCGCCAGCTTCGTGCTGTCGATCTCGGCGGCGCTCTTCTTCCCGGCGAGCAACGCGCTGATCAAGGAGCGCATCCCGGAGTCCCGGCTCGCCCAGTTCAACGGCAACGCGGAGATCGCCATCCAGGGCGGCACGCTCGCCTCGGCGGCCCTCGGCGGCTGGGTGATCGTCTGGGTCGGCACGACCTCGCTGTTCTACTTCAACGCCATCACGTTCCTCCTCTCGGCCGCCCTGCTGTTCTTCATGGGACGCCGTCCCGCCGACGTGGTCCTCAGCGCCCCGGAGGCCGCGGCCAAGGCCGCGGCGGCCGCCGCAGCGAAGCTGGCCGGCAGCCGAGCCCCGCTGGCCCGCCTCGCGGTGCTCTACATCATCGGCAACATCGTCATCATCGTCGGCAACAGCATCATGCTGGTCCTGGTCATCGAAGGCTTCAAGTCCAACGCCGGCTACCTCGGCATCGTCGACGCGCTGTTCGGCATCGGTGCGCTGTTCGCCGCGGCTGTCTTCAAGAAGGTCAGCTCCAAGGCCACCATGCTGAAGACGGCTCTCATCGGCTACCTGGCGTTCTCCGTCCTCCTGGTCCTGGAGTCGGTCCACCTCTACATGATGATGGCCGTCATCCCGTTCGCCGCGATCGCCTTCTGCATGGCCCGCATCTCGGCCCGTACGGCCCTGATGAGCGCGGCGCCGGAGGAGCGTACGGGCTTCGTGTTCGGCGCCACCAACGCCTTCGGCCTCGCCGCCGGCACCGTCGCCGTGGTGCTGATCTCGCTCCTGGTCGACGCCACCGACGTACGGAACGGCTTCTACGCCCTGGGCGTGCTCGTCGCCGTCCTCGCGACCGTCACCGTCATCTCGCTCCGTCAGCACGACCGGGAGACCGCGGCCGCGGCGGCCGCCGCCCAGCCCGAGCCCGTCGCCGCGACCATCTCCGAGACCGAGGCCGCCGAGCCCGTCCCGGCCAAGGTCTGAGGGGGAAGCCACGATGAAGCTGCTCGCCATCGAAGCCAGCCAGAACGCCACCTACTACATCTCCCGCTACCAGCAGATCCAGGACCGCGGAGCACAGGTCTACGTGCTCAACGGGATGGGCACCGAGGACTTCTGGGACGCGGAGCGGTACCGGATCGCCGGATCCAAGCACATCGAGGACATCGTCACGGCCGCCAAGGTCTGGCACGCGGAGGAGGAGTTCGAGGGGGTCCTGACCTTCTCGGAGTCCGGGGTGGTCACGGTGGCGGTCGTCGCCGACGCGCTGGGACTGCCGACCATCGGGTTCGAAGCCGCCCGGACCAGCCGTAACAAGCTGCTGATGCGCCAGGCGCACGAGCGCGGCGGCGCGGCGCACCCCGGCTTCCGCCACGCCCCCGACGTCGAGGCCGCGCTGGCCGCCGGCGCGGAGCTGGGTTACCCGCTGATCCTCAAGCCCACGCTGGGCGCGGCCAGCAACTTCGTGTTCAAGGTCGACGACGCCGAGGAGATGCGGGCCCGCTTCGAGGACGCCACCCGGGGCATCGAGACCATGACCTGGGCGCTGATGGAGGCGGACGGCCTGGACCTGGGGCCGAACGGGATCATCGTCGAGGGCTACCTCGACGGGCACGAGCACCTCATCGAGGCGCTGGCCTGGGACGACGAGGTGTACCTCGGCTCCATCGTGGACCGGATCACCGTCGAGAGCGGGACCTTCGACGACGACGTCCACCACGCGCCGAGCTCCCTGACCCCCGAGCAGGTGGCCGCCGTCCACGCGGTGGTCCGGGACGCGGCGCACGCCCAGGGACTGCGCCGGTCCGTGCTGCACGCCGAGGTGAGGTTCCACCAGGGCAAGCCGTTCATCCTGGAGATCGCGATCCGTCCCGGCGGCGGCGGGCTCGACCACATGGCGCGGATCAGCGCCGGCCACGACCCCATCCAGTGCGTGGTGGACGTGGCCCGGGGCACCCGGCCCGACGTCTCGCACTACTCGCCGACGTCCGTGCACACCGCCGCGATGTGCCTGATCAGCGGGGCGGGCACGGTCGAGTCGATCGAGGTGCCGGCCGATGTCACCGAGGACCCCGCGGTGTTCTTCCTCAAGATCACGGCCGGGCCGGGGACCGTCGTCAAGCGGCCGCCGGCGGGCAACACCATCCTCGGCTTCCTCGGGGCCACCGGCACCTCCCTGACGGAGGCGCTGACCACGGCCCACGTCCTGGCCACCCGCATCCGTACGGAGATGAGGCCGGAGCATGGCTGAGTCCACGAAGCGGCGGTCCACGAAGCGGCACTACCTGATGTGCCGGCCCACCCACTTCGAGGTGAGCTACGCGATCAACCCGTGGATGAACCCGGACAAGCCGATGGACGCCGGGCTGGCGCTGGCCCAGTGGGAGCGGATCCGGGACCTGTATCTCGGCTTCGGACACGAGGTCTCGTACATCGACCCGGTCGAGGGCCTGCCGGACATGGTGTTCTCCGCCAACGGCGCCACGGTGATCGACGACAAGGTGCTGATCGCGAAGTTCCGCCACCGGGAGCGGGCCGCCGAGGCCGATGCGTACCGGTCCTGGTTCGAGGGCCACGGCTACACCGAGGTGCTCGTCCCGGAGCACGTCAACGAGGGCGAGGGGGACTTCGCCCCGGCCGGCCGGCGCGTCCTGGCCGGCGCGGGATTCCGCAGCGACCCCGTGGCGCACGAGGAGCTGGGTGCGTTCTTCGGTCTGCCGGTGGTCGGCCTGGAGCTGATCGACCCCCGCTTCTACCACCTGGACACCGCGCTCTGCGTTCTCGACGACGACCTGGTGGCGTACTACCCCGCCGCGTTCTCCGACGAGAGCCAGGAGGTGCTGCGGGAGCTGTACCCGGACGCGATCCTCGCCACCCGGGACGACGCCGAGGCCTTCGGTCTGAACGCGGTGAGCGACGGACTGAACGTGGTCATCACGGAGACCGCCACGCACCTGATCGACGAGCTGCGCGCCCGCGGCTTCGAGCCGCACGGCGTGGACATGTCGGAACTGCTGAAGGCCGGCGGCGCGGTCAAATGCTGCACTCAGGAGATACGACACCGGTGATCGACTACGACGGCAGAAGTTTCCGCAACACCGGCTACCCGTCCGACCAGGACGCCCCCGTCGGCCACTACCGGCAGGAAGGCGACCTGCTCTGGGCGGACTTCGACGGAGGCCCGGTCCGCCGGGGCTCGCTGAACGGGCGCGTGGAGCCCGACGGGAACCTCGAATTCGCCTACACGATGGTCCTCGCGGACGGCGAGGTGGTCGCCGGGCGGTGCTGGAGCACCCCCGAGTTCCTGGACGACGGACGGATCCGGCTCAACGAGCGCTGGGAGCGCTACGGAGCCCATGCGGACAGCGGCGAATCCGCACTGGAGGAGGTACCGAGATGACCACGACCACGACCACGACGACGACCACGACGACGACCACGACGACCACGACCGCGCTCCGCGGGGGCAGCGTGACCTGGGCCTGTACCAGTGGCTTCAGCCCGGTCTTCATCTTCCCGTTCACCCCCGGCGAGTACTACGGGGTGGCCAACCTGCACGAGTTCCAGACGCTGATGTACCGCCCGCTGTACTGGTACGGCAGCGGCGGGCAGCCGACGGTCGACTACGAGCGCAGCCTCGCCGAGCCCCCGGTGTGGAGCGAGGACGGCCTCACGGCGACGATCACGGTCAAGCCCTACCGGTGGTCGAACGGCGAGACGGTCAACGCCGACAACGTGATGCTGTGGATGCACCTCCTGGAGGCCGAGAAGGACAGCTTCGGCGGCTACACGCCGGGCTTCTTCCCGGACAACCTGGCCGGCTACGAGAAGGTCGCCGAGGACAAGGTCAGCTTCACCTTCGACCGCGCCTACTCGCACAACTGGGTGCTGATGAACCAGTTCAGCACCATCACCCCGCTGCCCAGGGCCTGGGACCGCACCGGCGACGACCGGCCGGCCGACGCCACGCACGACCCGGCCCAGGCCTCCGCTGTCTACGCCTACCTTCGGGCCTGCAACGACGAGCGCAAGAGCTGGGACACCAGCCCCGTCTGGAGTGTTGTCAACGGACCCTGGAAGCTGAGCAGTTACACCATCGACGGCGTCTCGGGCGAGGCCGTCCTGGTGCCCAACGAAAGTTACTCCGGCCCCAACAAGCCCTACCTGGACGAGTTCCGGCTGGTGCCCACCGCCTCGGACACCGAGCAGTACGAGATGCTCCGCCGCGGCCCGGACGCGGCCGACGGCGTGCAGATCGGGTTCCTGCCCTTCGACGAGGTCACCGAGCCGGCCGAGGACCCGCAGCTCGGCGGGCCCAACCCGCTCGGCGAGCACTACGACCTCGTGCCCCAGCTCACTTACAAGATCCATTACTTCCCGATCAACTTCAACAACCCGACGGTCGCCGGAAAGATCTTCAAGCAGCTCTACTTCCGCCAGGCCCTGCAGTCCTGCCTCGACTCCCGGGGCGCCATCCGCGACGTCTACAAGGGGTACGGCTACCCGACCACCGGGCCCATCCCGGCGCTGCCGGACAGCCCGCTGCTCTCGCCCGCCGCGCACGGGGACCCGTACCCCTTCGACGTCGGCGCGGCCCGCCGCTTCCTGAGCGAGAACGGCTGGGACATCGGCTCCACCCCGGGCGTCTGCGTCCGGGAGGGCACCGGACCGGGTGAGGCGGGCGAGGGCATTCCCGCCGGCACCCCGCTGCGGTTCTCGATGCGGTACGCCAAGGGGCACGAGACGCTGACCGAGGTCATGCGCAAGTTCGCCGCCGACGCCGCCGAGGCCGGGATCGAGATCGTGCTGACCGAGGTCGAGGCGAGCGTCCTGGTCCTGGAGGACACCACCTGCACGCCGGGCCCCGACAGCCCCTGCCTGTGGGAGTTCAGCGACTGGAACGGCGGGTGGGGCTACGGCCCCGGCTTCTACCCGACCGGCGAGGCCCTCTACTCGACGGGTTCCTCGGTCAACTTCGGCAGCTACAGCGACCCGAAGGCGGACGAGCTGATCGCCCGCACGGTGGTCAGCGACGACCTGGAGGACCTCTACGCCTACCAGGACTACATCGCACAGCAGGTCCCGGTCATCTGGATGCCGAACTTCCCCTTCCGACTGCTGGAGGTCGCCAAGAACCTCCAGGGCGTGGCCCCGGTCAACCCCTTCGGATTGATCAACCCCGAGGACTGGCACTACGTCGGCGAGGTGCGGTGATGTACCAGCGGCTGATCGACCTCCTCGACGGGCACCAGGCCCGCTACCGCCTGATCGACCACCCGGCCGAGGGCCGGACGGACCTGGCGAGCGTCCTGCGCGGTCACCCGCTGGAGCAGGCCGCCAAGTGCATCATCGTCCGCGTCAGCATCACCAAGCGGGTCGGCAAGTACGTGCTCGCGGTGGTGCCCGGCGACCGGCAGGTCGACCTGGAGGCGGTCGCCGCACTGTTCGGCGGGGGCCGCACGGCCTTCGCCACCCCCGAAATCGCCGAGCGGCTGGCCGGCAGCGTCTGCGGCACGGTGATGCCGCTGAGCTTCCATCCCGATCTGCACCTCGTCGTCGACGAGGGTCTGATCCTCACCGAAGAGATCTACTTCAACGCGGCCCGCCTGGACCGCTCCGTGGCCCTGTCCACCCCCGACTACCTCGCCATCGCCACGCCGCAGGTCGCGGCGATCGCGGCGGCCGGGGACCGGGTCCTGACCCACTCCGCGAGGTGACGAACATGACTGAAGACGCCCACACGACCGATGACGGCGTGGTGATCCTGGTCGGCAGCGGGCAGCAGGCCTACCGCGAGTACCTGCTCGCGGGGGCGTCCCGCCGACGCCCCGTCTGGATCCTGGACGCGGCAGCGCCGACCTGGCAGACGGACTACGTCATCGGCTCCACCACCGTCGAACTGCTCGACCGCGAACGCCTGGTGCCCGACCAGGAGGCGCTGATCGCGGCCGCCGAGGCGGTGGCCGCCGAGCACCGGGTGGTGGGGGTGTTCAGCTATGACGAGACCCTCGTGGTGACCACCGCGCTCATAGCCGAACGGCTCGGACTGCCCGGGCTGACCTCGCGGGGCGCGGACAACTGCCGCAACAAGCACAACACCCGGCAGCTGCTGACCGCCGCCGGGCTGCCCCAGCCGCACTTCGCCTATGTGACCGACGCCGAGGAGGCGCTCGCGGCGGCCGACTCCTTCGGCTACCCGGTCGTGCTCAAGCCGCGTGGCATGGGGGCGAGCATCGGCGTCATCCGGGTCGACGGACCCGAGGCGGTCCGCGCGGCCTTCGAGGTCGCGGACACCGCCAGCCACGGCGGGAACAGCGCCTACGAGGGCGGGGTGCTGGTCGAGGAATGCGTCATGGGCCCCGAGATCAGCATCGACGGAGTGGTCTTCGACGGCGGCTGGACCCCGCTCTTCCTCGCGCACAAGGAAGTGGGCCTGGAGCCCTACTTCGAGGAGACCGGGCACATCGTCAGCGCCACCGATCCGCTGCTGGCCGACGAGGAGCTGCTCGGTGTCCTCAAGGACGCCCACCGCGCGCTGGGAGTCGGCTACGGGATCACCCACACGGAGGTGAAGCTGACCTCCCGAGGCCCGGTGATCATCGAGGTGAACGCCCGGCTGGGCGGCGACCTCATCCCGTACCTCGGCAGTCTCGCCACCGGGATCGAGCCGGGAGAGGTGGCCGTGGAGGTGGCGACCGGCACCCGTCCCGAACGGACGCCGGCCAGGGCCCGCACGGTGGGCATCCGCTTCCTCTACCCGACCCGGAACGGCACTGTCCGCTCGGTCGACGTGCCCTCCGTCCCGGACAGCCCGGGGCTGTTGGAGGCGAACGTCATGGTCCGGCCCGGCGCCTCGCTGCTGCTGCCGCCGGAGGGATACCTCAGCCGGTACGCCAACGTGATCTGCGCCGGCGAGGACCTGCTGAGCTGCGAGGAGTCCCTCGCCAAGGCGGAAGCACTGACCACGATCGTCCTGGACAGCTGACCCGTCGGTCATCGGAAAACTGAAAGGAGGTGTGTGATGTCGGCGAAGGTGACGGTAGTGGGCGGCGGTGTGATCGCCCTGCTCACGGCAGTCGAGTGCGTGCTCGAAGGACACACGGTCACGGTCGTGGACCAAGGCCCCATTCCGCACAGCAGAGCCACCTCTTTCGACCAGCACCGGATCCTGCGGGCCCTGCACCCCGCGGATCCGCAGACCACGGCGGCCGCGCTGCGGGCGCACCGCCGCTGGGTCGAACTGGAAGAGCTCTTCCTCACGCGGTTCTACGAGCAGGTCGGCGCCCTCACCGTCCTGCCGCCCGCGGCGGCCGCAGACGGGGCGGCGATGCTCGGCGACGCCGGGGGCAGCGCGAGGGAGCTGACGGCGGCCGGCCTCTCGGACCGCTATCCGCACCTGCACGTGGACGGCGGTCTCGGCGCGGTGCTCGAGGACGAGGCGGGGGTCCTGCTCGCCGAACGCGTCCTCGCCGCCTGTGTCGGCTGGCTGAAGTGGCAGCGGGGCATCGAGCTGATCGAGCACCGGGCCGTGACCGCCGTGGACGGCGAGAGCGGCAGCGTACGGCTGGTGGACGGACGGGTGCTGCGCGCAGACGCGGTGCTCGTCGCGGTGGGGCCCTGGTCGCGGGACCTGCTGCCGCAGGGAGTCGCCGAGCGGCTGACCCTGTACCGGCAGTCCCTCCTGTATTGCCGGGTGCCGCGCGGCCAGGCGCAGGCCTGGGCGGCCACCCCGGCCATCCCGGCCCTCGGCACCAAGGGCGGAGCCTGGCTGATCCCGCCGGTGGCGGGCACGGCCCTCAAGCTCACCTCGGCCACCGCCTGCCGGGTGGTGGACGAGCTCACCGACCACGGCACCGACCCGTACTGGCAGCGCCGGCTGGAGAAGGAGTTCGGCGACCTGCTGCCCGGCTTCGGCCCGGCCTGGGTCACCGCCGCGAAGGACGCCTACTACACGTCCTTCACCGAGACCGGCGGCCCGCTGCTGGTCTCCCTCGGCGGCGCGGGATACGCGTACGCGGCCTGTGGTGGCACATCCTTCAAGTTCGCGCCGCTCATCGCGCGGTCGCTGGCCGACCGGCTGACCGGCAGGAGTCCGTCGCTGATCGGCCTCGGTGCGCTCGACGGGCCACCGCTGGACGTCCATGCCCCGCAACTCGCGGGTCTGTGAGCCGGCGGCCGGGAGTGGAGGAGGACACCGTGGTCACGGTGCACGACGTACGGCGGCTCGCGCTCGCCCTGCCGAGGACCGAGGAGCACCTCGTCCGGGACCGGGTGAAGTTCCGGATCGGCAAGATCGTCTATCTGGCGCTCTCCCGGGACGAGAGCGAACTGGGCTTCGCCTTCCCCAAGGAGGAGCGGGAGGCGCTCGTCGCCGCCGAGCCGGAGAAGTTCTTCCTGCCCCGTGCGTCCGATCTACGGTTCCACTGGGCGCAGGCCAAACTCGCGGCCCTGGACCCGGACGAGCTGACGGAGCTGGTGACCGAGGCCTGGCGGATGGTGGTGCCGGCCCGCGTCGCCCGCGAGCACCTGGACCCGCCCGCCGCCCCGGCCCCTGCGCCGGCCCCGTCCCTGGCCGAACTGGAGGCGTCGGCCGATGTGTTCAACGGCTTCGCCGACGTGGACCGCAGCTGGCTGGCGCTGCGCGAGGAGACGGCGGGAGCCCTCGACCTCTCCGACGCCGGGCACCGCACGGCCCTGCACCGCTGGCTGAATTCCTGGGGCTGCCGGATCCGCTATCCGCGCGAGGGCGAGCCCGACCTGTTCGGCGCGGGGCTCGCCGCGTGGTGGGGGCGACACCTGCTGCCGGACGCACCGCTGGCCGAGCTCACGCCGCGCGACATCGCCCGGTTCGCCCGGGCCTACGAGGAACTGGCGGCTCTGCCGATCGGCCGCCGCAGCCTCGGCCCGACCGCCGCCTCCAAGGCGCTGTACGCCATGCGCCCCGCCTCGGTCATGCCCTGGGACGCGGCCATCGCCGACCGCCTCCACGGGAAACGGGACGGGGCCGCTTTCGGCCGCCACCTGCAGATCGGCCGGAGCTGGGCGCGTGCGGCGCTCGCCGAGGCCGGCGGTCCGCCCGAGGCGGCCCTGTGCGCCCGTCTCGGCCGGCCCGACGTACCCCTGTCGAAGATCCTCGACGAACACCTCTATCTCACGATCACCTACGAGGCGAGGAAGACGTGAACCCGCGGGCGGCCGGGACTACCGCGGGAGCCGCGCCTGCGCGTGCGCCTCGGGGCGGGCCGCGTGCGCCGGTGCCTCCTCCGTGGGATCCGGCTGGGCCAGCGCGAACGCCCGGGCCATCGGCGTCAGTCCGTACTGCCCCGGCAGGTCGGAGTGGTCGACCAGGCCCGCGTCGAGGAGCCGTTCGAGGAGGTCCTCCACCGGCTGGGCGGACCGCTCCACCAGGACGGCGAGCGCGTCCGCGGACTCGTACACGACGTTGTCCACGGAGGGCGGGTTGTCCGAGCCGGCGAACTGGCGCAGCATCAGCCGGGCCCACGGGCTCAGCAGCCGGTAGGCGCCGTCGAGGCGGGCGCTCAGGGCGTCGTCCCCGACCTGCAGCCGTCCCAGGAACCGGCCGGGCTCCTGCCGTCCGTCACCGAGCAGTTCGGCGACGGCGTCCTGGAGCATCCACTCGGGCCGGGCCGCGATGCGCCGGCCGGCCAGGTTCAGCGCCAGCGGCAGGTCCCCGCAGGCCTCGGCGAGGCGCAGGCAGGCGCGCGGCTCGGTGCCGACCCGGTCGCCGCCCAGCAGCTGCGCGAGCAGCTCCATCGACTCGTCTCGGTCCAGGGCGGGCAACCGGATTCGGCCAATTCCGTCGAGGCCCAGCAGCCGGGAGCGGCTGGTGATGACGATGCGGCTCTCGGGCGCCGCGACGAGCAGGTCCCGTACCTGGCGCTCGTGCTGCACGCCGTCCAGCACCACGAGCAGCCGACGCCGGTTGAGCAGTGAGCGGTACAGGCCGATCCGCTGCCCCGGGTCGTTCGGGATGCGGTCGGCGGGGATGCCGAGCGCCTCCAGGAAGCCGCCCGCGATCCCGGCGGCGTCCTTGCGTCCGTCCGCGGCCGGGTCCAGGTTCGCGTAGAGCTGTCCGTCGGGCAGGTTCACGGCGAGTTCGTGGGCGAGCCGCAGGGCGAAGGCGCTCTTGCCCGCACCGACCTGACCGCTGATCACCAGCGGTGCGACGGGGCCCCGTTCGCCGTACGAAGGGGCGGTCATGGCCCTGGCCTGCCGGAGCAGTGCACCCCGTCCCACCAGCGGGTGGGGCTCCATCGGCAGCTGGGCGGGCGGCGGCAGGACGGCGCGCACGTCGGCGGCGCGCAGCTCGTTCTCCTGGTGCTGCTGGACGGCCTTGGCCGCGGGGCGGGCCGTTCCGTCATCGCCCTCGGCGCGCGCCGCCTCGTGCCAGCGGCGCTCCCAGCTGGCGCGGTCCCCACCGCAGGCCTCCGCGAAGGCGAGGGCCACCTGAAGGGTCGGGAGGCGGTAGCCGGCGGCCGCGTCGGACAGTACCGAGGCGGAGAACATGGCGCGTGTGGCCATGTCGCGATAGCCGGGACTGCCGGCCGCTGCCCGCAGCCTGCGCAACTCCCGGGCGAACGCGGTGACTGGTCCGGCATCGGGGGCCAGCGGTCTCTCCAGTCTTCCCACGACTCTGCTCCTTTGGCACTCGCTCTGTGTGCTGCCTGCTGCGGCCTGCCCATGAACTGTCGATGTCGCCCTTCCTGATCTGCTACCGGATGCTTACCGCGCGCTAGGGGGAACCCCTATGATCCGGGTGACATGGCCTGGCCAGGGGCCCTGTTCACTTGGGGGTGGATGCCCGATGCCGGGGGCGGATTCGGATTCCGGGGAGAGACGGAGCGTGGATCCTGTGGGGGACAGGACGCGGTTCAACGTGCTCGGGTCACTTGAGGGCTGGGTCGGGGAGAAACGGCTGCGGCTGGGGGGAGCGATCCAGGAACGGGTCCTGTGCATGTTGCTCCTCGAAGCCGGCCGGGTGGTGCCCGTCGCCCGGCTCGTGGAGGCGACCTGGGAGAACGACCCGCCGGTGACCGCGGCCCACCAGGTCCGCAAGGCCGTCGCCGACCTGCGGCGGCGCATACCGGACGGGACCGGGGTGATCGTCACCGACGGGCCCGGATACCGCGTGGTGGTGGCGGACGACCAGGTCGACCTGCTGCAGTTCGATGCACTGACCAAGGACGCGGCCCGGTCCCTGAGGGCGGGCCGGCAGTCCGAGGCCGCCGATCTGCTGAGGGCCGCGCTCGCGCTGTGGCGGGGCTCCGTCCTGTCGGGCGTGGGCGGACCGGTGATCGAGGCCGCGGCGACGGCGCTGGAGGAACGCCGGCTTGCCGCCGCCGAGCAGTTCTTCGACCTGTGCCTCGCGCTGGGCGAGAGCGGTGAACTCATCGCCGGACTGCGCGAACTGATCACCCGGCACCCTCTGCGGGAGACGCTGCGCGGCCAGCTGATGCTCGCCCTGTACCGCTCGGGGCGGCAGGCCGAGGCGCTCAAGGAGTACGGAGAGGTCCGCGGGCTCCTCGTGGACGAACTCGGGATCGATCCGGGACCCCGGCTGGCCAGGCTGTACGAGGCGATCCTGCGGGACAGCCCCGAACTGGCCACGCCCGAACGGCCCGCGCCCGTCCGACCGGACCCCGAACCGGCCGCCCCCGTACGGCCGGTGCCCGAGCCGGTGGTTCCCGTGCACCCGGTCCCGGAGGCCGCGGCCTCCGAGCCCACGGCCCTCGCAGAGCCGGTTCCCGAGCAGCCGCAGCCGCAGCCGCAGTCGCAGTCCCAGACGCAGACGCAGTCGTCGCCGGGGGGCGCGGCTCCCGCACCCGGCGACGCCCCGTGCACCCTGCCGTACGACCTGCCCGACTTCACCGGCCGCGCCAAGGAACTGGCCGAGCTGTTCGACTACGCCCAGGACGAGGGCCGAAACGGCGAGCGGCACTCCCGGATCGTCGCCATCGACGGCATGGGCGGCATGGGCAAGACCACCCTGGCGGTCCGCGCCGCCCACCACCTGGCCGCCCGGTATCCCGACGGGCAGCTCCACATCGACCTGCACGGATTCACCCCGGGCCGCCAGCCCGTGACGCCCGCCGCCGCGCTCGACAGCCTGCTGCGGACCGTCGGGACTCCGGGCGACCTCATCCCCGAGGACCTGGAGGGCCGTACCGGCCTGTGGCGCTCGAAGCTGGACGGCCGGCGCATGCTGCTCCTGTGCGACAACGCGGTCGACGCGGCGCAGATCCGGCCCCTGCTGCCGGCCTCGCCCGGATGTCTGGTGCTGATTACGAGCCGGGGGCGGCTGCTGGACCTCGACGGCGTCGAGTGGGTGTCCATCGGGATGATGGAGCCCGAGGACAGCACCAGCCTGATGACCGAGACGCTCGGCACGAACCGGGTGGGCGCAGAACCGGAGGCGTCCGCCGAACTGGCCGAGCTGTGCGGCCACCTGCCGCTGGCCTTGCGGATCGCCACCGCACGGCTGCGCAACAGGCCTCGTTGGACGGTGCGTTACCTGGTCGAGCGGCTGCGCGACGAGACGCGCCGGATGGACGAGCTGAGCTCGGGCGAGCGCAGCGTCGCGGCGACCCTGCGCCTGTCGTACCTGGCGATGGACGAGGAGTACCGGACCGCGTTCCGCATCCTGAGCCTCTACCCGTGCGCCGGTACGGACGTCCACTCGGCGGCGGCGCTCCTCGGCACGGCCGTCCGTGACGCCGAGGACGCCCTGGAGTTCCTGCTCGACGTCCATCTCGTGCAGCAGCCCGACATCGGCCTCTACACCTTCCACGACCTGGTGCGCAGTTTCGCCCAGAGCCTGCGCGGCCCGGCGACGGCGGCCGACGACGCGGCGGCGGTCGAGCGGCTGCTCGGCTACTACCTGACGACCTCGAACGCGGCGTGCGAGATGATGTTCCCCGGCCGTGAGCGACGGCCCACCGGTATCCCGCCCTACCAGGGTGAGCGGCCGTCCTTCAGGAACGCCGACCAGGCCGTGACCTGGTTCGACCGGGAACAGGCGGGGCTCCTGGCGGCCGTGTCGCTCGCCGAGCGGTGCGGTCACGACCGGTACGCGGCCTGTCTGAGCCGCAACGTCGGCTTCCACCTGCACGCGCACGGCCAGCTCGACGAGTTCTGGAGCGTCGGGCACCTCGCGGTCGCGGCCGCCCGCCGGCTCGACGATCCGGCGCTCCTGGGCATCAGCCTGGCCAATCTGGGCGCCGCCTGCTGGAAGCTCGGCCGCTTCGAGGAAGGGCTGGAGGTGGCCACGGAGGCGCGCGACACCGCGGTGCGCGCCGGGGACCGGCACACCGAGGCGCACAGCGAGTCGACCATCGGGCTGCTGATGTCGATGCTCGGGAGGTACGAAGAGGCGCTGCCCCTTCTGGAGCGGGCCGTCGCCATGGCCCGGGAACTGGGCAACCCGCGCGCGGAGGCCGAAAGCCTGACCATCCTCAGCACGCTGTACGAGCGGTGGGGCCGCTACCCGGAAGCTGCCGCCGCCGCCCGCCAGGCGCTCGAGGTCGGCCACGACCCCGTCAACGACATCATGGCCCTCACCGATCTGGCCTTCGCCCATGTGGGTCTCGGCGAGGACGGGGACGCCCACGAGAGCCTGAAGCGGGCCCGCGACCTGTGTGACGAGACCAGGTCGCCCGGGGACGTCGCCCTCGTGTTCGCGCTGTCCGCCCGGGTCGCGGAGCAGCGGGGCGACGGCTCGCAGGCGCGCGCGTTCGCCGAGCGCGCCCTGGTCCTCGGCCGCACGAGCGGTGCCCCGATCCGGCTGGCGAAGGTCGAGAACGTCCTCGGCCAGCTCCACATGACGTGGGGGGAGTACGAGGAGGCGCTGGCCCTGCACGCCCACGCCTACAAGATCGCGGCGCCGATGAGTTTCCGCTCGGAGGAGGCGTTCGCGCTGGTGGGGCTGGCCCGGGCGGCCGAAGCGCTCGGTGATGCGGAGGCGGCGGCCGGCCACCGCGCCGCAGCGGAGGAGTTATTCGAGTACATGGGCCTGCCGCCGCACCGCCGGGCGAACTGACCCCGTACGCGGATGTGCCCCGCACCGGATCTCCGGTGCGGGGCACATTCACGTCCTGCGCGGCGAACGGCCGGCTTACGGGGCGGGGACCGGGGAGGGAACCGGGGAGGGGGCCCCCGGACCCTTGTTGTCCGCGACCACCTGGTAGCCGGAGGGCTGACCGGCGTCCACCGAGGAGACCGTCACACCGACGGCGATCGCCAGGGTCGTGGCGAAGATCCCGATCAGTCCGGCCAGCTTGCTGCGCATGTGTTGAACCCCCTGGTTGCGTACCCGGTGTGCGGTTCCCGTGTGGTGCGGTGGCCGCTCTCGACAAGACAAAGACTGGCCGAGGGCCTTACCGGTCCGTTCCCCTCTCGATACCGCTCGTGGCCGTGGCCTGGGAACCGCCGTTCCCGCCCCGTTCCCGGTCCCGTTCCCCGCCCCGTTCCCGGTCCGGTTCCCGTGCCGCCGCGATCCGCGATCCGCGCGCGCTGACCAGCACGTCCGTCCGCGTGGTGCCCGATTCGTACCCCGCGAGATCCAGCAGGGCGCGCACCGTCGCGCGGATCCCGGCCTGCTCCGCGTCGCGGAGCGGTGCCGCGTTCCCCTCGGGGGTGATGTCGGCGACCAGGTGCATGCCGTCGACCGTGAGGGTCTCCACGTGGAACTTGGCTCCCGTCAGGAGCTCTTCGACCAGATACGGGGCCGAGTGCCGCGCGGTGACGGCCTGTTCGGTCCACCGGTCGAGTCCGGGCCGGTCGTGCACCGGTACGGTCCACCAACAGCCGCTCTTATCCGCCGACTTGATGACCACAGGCAGCGGGAAGTCCTCCGCCAGAGCGCGGGCCTCGGCGACGGACCGCGCTTCCTCGGCGCGGACCGCCGAGGTCCGGCTCTGATTGAGGATGCGCCGGATCGTCACGACGTCCGGCAGCCCGCCCGCAGGCTGCTCCCGGCTCGCGGAGAGTTCCCGCAGGACCTCCTCGGCGGCGGCCGCCGACCCGGATCCGAGACCCTTCTCCAGATCGCTCGCGAGGTACAGGATGTGCCCGATCCCGTGCTTGAGGGCCGTGTCCGTCAGCAGGGCGCGCAGCGCGTCCGCATCGTCGAAGTCCACCCGAAGGAGTCGCTGCGGGGGCAGTCCGGCCGGGAGCCGCGCGTCCGGTGGCCACGGTCCGAGATCCGACACCACCCAGACGTCCAGGCCCGCCACGACCGCGGCTCTCACGAGTCCGGGTCCGGGCCTGACCAGCACTACCCGTTCCGCGGCCTGTCTGATGATCACAGCATTCTCCTCCATCGTGTCCCTCGATGCTGTCGCCCGGGCTTCCCGGTCCCTTCCCGCTGCGGTACCGGATAGGTGTACAGGCCTTGCATCCCCCGGACGGCCCCGTCGCTGGGCCTCCCGGCGCCCGGTGTCCGACAGTGGGGGAAGGCACCGAGCCCAGGGGGCACCCTCACGCCGGAGGCGTCGACACCGGAGGCGTACACACATGGGACTCTTCGACTTCCTGAAGTCCGACAAGAAGAAGGCGGACGAGGCCGCCGAGAAGGTGAAGCAGCAGGTGCAGGAGCAGGCGGCCGCGCGGGGGACGCCTCCCGGGAGTTCGGCGGCCGATGCCGCCGCCGCCACCCGGGCCGCCGCCGATCGGATGGCGGCCTCGGCACCGCCCAAGCCCGCCCCCGCGACCCCGACGCCCTCGTCCGCCGCGCACAAGGCCGTGCCCGCCACCCCCAGGCCGCCCGCCACCCCCGGGGCGCCCGCGACGCCGAAGCCCCCCGTCTCCTTCACGGCGCCGGGAGCCGTACACACCCCCACGCCGCACTCGGCCGCGCACAAGGCCGTGCCGGCGGCCCCGGTGCGCAAGCCGCCGGCCACCGCGGAGAAGCGCACGTACACCGTCAAGCCCGGCGACTCGCTCGCCGCGATCGCCCGTCGCGAGCTGGGCAACGAAGCCCGCTGGCGCGAGCTCTACGCCATGAACCAGGGCGTGGTCGGCTCCAACCCGGACCTCCTCCGCCCGGGCACGGTCCTCACCCTCCCCGGCTGACGCTCGCTCCCCGGCTGCTGACACGGGCTGGGCCCGCGGCGGACCCGCCACGCGGAAGG
>NZ_JBSGZI010000025.1:0-89238 GCF_053610945.1 Streptomyces sp. NPDC054849 | reverse complement strand
CAGATCGAGGTCTCCTTCGACATCGACGCGAACGGCATCATGCACGTCACGGCCAAGGACCTCGGCACGGGCAAGGAGCAGAAGATGACCGTCACAGGCGGCTCCTCCCTCCCCAAGGACGACATCCAGCGGATGGTCCGCGAAGCCGAGCAGCACGCCGAGGAGGACCGGCGCCGCAAGGAGGAGGCCGAGACCCGCAACCGCGCCGAACAGCTCGTCTACCAGACCGAACGGCTTCTGCGGGACAACGAGGCCAAGATCCCGGCCGACCTCAGGACCGAGACCGAAACCGCGATCGCAGACCTGAAGGAGAAGCTCAAGGGCCAGGACACGTCGGCCGTCCGCACGGCGACGGAGCGCGCCGGCACCATCGCGCAGAAGATAGGCACCGCCCTTTACAACCCCCAGGGGGCTGCCGCCGGCGGCGAGCCGACGCCCGACGCCGGGTCGTCCAGCACGGAGGAGGAAGTCGTGGACGCGGAGATCGTGGACGACGAGAACCCGAAGGGAGCCACACGATAAGCCCAGCGAAGCTTGCCAACGGACCGCGAAAGCAGCCACCCCCCACCCCCCGTCGTGATCGAGGACATCGGCTGGCCGATCCCGCGGTCACGGAGATGGCGAGCCCCCTGGCGCCCTGCCCCAGCGCTGCACGGTTCCTGTCCCGTAGCAGGTGCCGTCGACTGCATGGGGGGATCTTTGAAGGAAGACCACTCAATGGTGCATACCGGCTGCTTGGGGGGTGTTCCTGCGGCCAGACTCGAACCGCGTCGTGAACGAACACCGCTACGCGCTGCTCTGTGCCGACCGGCCGGGGCCGGGCGGGCCTTGCCGTGCAGGAGAAAAGCTGTGACACACCATGACGGCCGCAAGCCTGGACTGACCGAGGACGCGGTGGCCTTGGTGGCCGGCCTTGCCGATCTGGCGTTCAGCGGGCTGAGCAGCGCGGTGGGCGGCGTCAGCGGGCTGCTCCGCCGCGCCGACCTGGGCGAGCTTCTGGCTGACGGCCACGAGGAGACCAAGGCGCGTGGCCGTCTGCTCCTTGACCGGCATGCGGCGACGGCGCCGGCTCACATGGAGGTCCTGGCCCGCACCGTCACCGCACGCACGCAGGCGGAGGGCGGCGGTGAATGAACGAGAAGAGCACGCCCTGCTCAAAGAGCGCATCGACCAGGTCCTCAGCGACCTCGTTACGGCGGAAGCACAAGCGCTGGCCGACATCGATGCCTGTCTGGCGCCGGTTGCGGAGCAGCTTCACGCCGCGACCGGGGAGGGCAAACGTCTGAGGGCGGCGTTCTGTTACTGGGGCTGGCGTGGAGCAGGCCAGCCCGACAGCGAGGCCCTGGTACGTGCGGCAAGCGCGATCGAGCTGGTCCATGCGGCCGCCGTCGTCCACGACGATTTGATCGACCACAGCCGTACCCGGCACGGCCGCCCCACAGCGCACCTTGCCCTGCGAGAGGCCCTCACCGATCATGCGAGGCCGAAGGCCGGCGCCCGGGCCTTGGCCATGCTGGTGGGCGACCTGCTGATGTCGATGGCTGGGCAGTTGTTCACCACGTCCGGTCTGCCAGGCGCCTTCCTGAACAGGGCCCGGCCCATGTGGGCGGTTCTGGCCCGGGAACTGGTGGCCGGGGAGTGCCTGGAGGTCTTGCGTACCGGAGCCGAACCGGACCCGGACGCATCGGTGAAGGTGATCCGCTACAAAACCGCCAAATACACCGTCGAACACCCTCTGCAGATCGGCGGCCTGCTCGCCGGCGCCCCACCGCGGCTCCTGCAGACGTACAGCGACTACGGCCTGCCGCTGGGCGAGGCATTCCAGTTGCGCGATGACCTGCTGGGTCTGCTGGGCGATCCCGGGCGGACCGGCAAGAATCCGGCCGATGACCTGGCTGGGAACCGGCCCACGGTTCTGATGGCCCATGCACTCGCGTCCGCCACCCCGGCGGAACACGGCGAGCTGCACCACCTGCTCGGCCGGGCGAATCTCAGCGAGCAGCAGGTGGAACGGGTTCGGGAGATCGCCCACCGCACCGGAGCCGTCCTCCGCGTCGAAGGCATGATCACTGCCCGGCTCCGAGAAGCACACGAGGTGCTGGCCGACGCCGATCTGGCCATCGAAGCACACCGCGCGCTGGCGGCCTTGGCTACGTCTTCAGCCACTCGAACTCACTGACCGCCACCGCACCGGAGTAACACGATGACCTACACCCAAGCATCCATGGACGCGCTGCGGATGGCCGGCGACGAGCTGGCCGACGCGACAGTGACAACCCTGTTCGAGCGCGGCGAGGTGGGTAAATTCAACACCCTCATGCGTTACGTCTCCACCGTCGGGCAGGACCTTCCCGAGGGGCTACCGGAAGTGGCCCGAGAGTACTTGCACGAGACCAGCACGCCGCCGGCCTGGGTGGACTGGGGCGAGATGGAGAAAGCCCGACTGTTCTTCATCGACAACAACGTGCACATCTCCACCGCGCTGTCGTTCGCCTCGATGCCCGCCTGCTACGTCCTGCCGCACGTGGCCAAGCTGCTGTCGGCCACCCATTCGCTGAAGTATCCGTCCAAGCGCATGGCCGAGACGGGCCAGTTCACCGTCTACCTCATGCAGCCCGACGCGTTCGAAGCCGGCAGCCGTTTCATCCCCGCCGCCCAGAAGGTCCGGCTGCTGCACGCCTCCATCCGCCATCACCTCAAGCGCGAGGACCGCTGGGACACCGCCAACCTGGGTACGCCGATCTGTCAGGAGGACATGATCGGCGGGCAGATGATGTTCTCCATCCAGGTCTTGGACGCTTTGCACCGCCTGGGCATCCACATGAGCACTGAGGGCGCCGACGCCTACTACTACGCCTGGCGGGTAGTCGGCGCCATGCTCGGCATCGACCAGAGCCATGCGCCCGAGAATCTGCAGACAGCCCGCGAGTTCTCCGATTTGTACATGACCCGCCACATGGGCCCCAGCGAGGAAGGCGTCCAGCTCACCCGCCAGCTCATCGACCTCTACGAAGAAGTCGTGCCCGGCACCTTCTTCGACCCGATCGTCTCCGCCCTCATCCGCTACCTCATCGGTGACATCTGCGCCGACTGGCTACAAGTCCCCCGCACCCCCTGGGACACGGTCGTCAAGTCCGCCCCCACCCTGCTCGGAGTGCTGGAAACCATCGAGGACCACTCACCCCTGGCAGCCTGGGCCCTGGACCGACTCGGACACCTCACCAGCATCCTCGAACTGTCCTCCCTCACCCGTGGCCGCGTCATGCATTACGCCATCCCGGAACAGCTCAAGAACGACTTCGGAGTCAGCAGCACCATCCCGCCCAACAGCCGCTGGACTCCGCCCCCGGCGACCATCGGCCTGTAGTACCGGCTCGTCCTCGCCCAGCGCCCACAGGCGGTAGGTCGTCGGCTGCGGCCGGAGACGAAGGCGACCCGTACAGCGGGTAGGAGATCAGATGCCAGGTCACCCAAGCGGCCGGACGACAACCAGCCAAACGCTCGATCTCCGTGACCTTCGTTCCCGTAGCGGGAATGATCAGCGTGCCGGGCGTCCTGCGGGTCCGGCCGGAACACGTGATTCAAAGGAGTGGTCATGGCTGAGCGCCAGTCTGGCACCGTGAAGTGGTTCAACGATGAGAAGGGATTCGGCTTCATCACTCCCGAAAGCGGCCCCGACCTCTTCGTGCACTTCAGGGCGATCCAAGGCAGCGGCTTCAAGAGCCTCAAGGAAGGCCAGAAGGTGACCTTCACTGCGGTGCAGGGACAGAAGGGCATGCAGGCGGACGAGGTCCTCGCGGAGTACTGAGCCCCAGACCAGGGACTCGCGAACCGTTCCCGACCCGGCACTGCAATCGGCTGCCGGGTCGGTGCGGCGCGGACGTGTGCTTGCGACGGTGGTCAACTTCGGTGCGAGGCGCTCACGGTTGCGAGGGCAGGGCATCGAGGCGGGCGCCTGCCCGGCCTGCTGCCCGGGCGTCGCCCAAAGTGGTCGGGTCCGTTCAGTGCGCGGTGGTCGGCTCGGCGACGGGGGCGACGCGCTTGAGGCAGGCGTCATCGTCGCGGCCGATGGCGGTCACGCCCGGGCGGACGGGGCCGGAGGCATGGCGAGTCCGCCCAGGGCGTGGGCCGCCGGCGCCGGGTCGGTCAGCCACTTCAGGTGGCTGCCCTCCAGCGTGCGGACGTCGTACGGGTTGTCCGGCGTCAGCTCGTTGCCCTCACGGATCAGCCGGTCCTGTAGGGCGAGGGGCAGGCTCGCGTCGTCGGCCAGGCGGATGTAGGTCTTCGGGATGCGGCCCCAAGTGGCGGCCTGTGCCCGGTCGGCGGAGCCGCCGGCGTCCAGGTTCTCGTCGGGCTGGAAGGTGTTCAGGAAGGTGAGGAACTCCTCGTCGGTGCCGTCGGCGAAGAAGGCCGCCTTGAACGCCGCGAGCGAATCCGGGTTGGCGGTGCGGAAGTTGACGCGAAGCAGGCCGAGGTCTGCAGGGTTTCCGGCCAGCGCGGAAGCGAAGGCGGCGGGGTCGACTCCGGCCATCTCCGGCTCGGCGTAGTAGTCACCGACGTCGAGACGGACCGGGCACCAGGCCGAGACGTAGACGATGCGGTCGATCAGGTCCGGGCGCGCGTTGGCCGCGGCTGTGGCCGTGATGCCTCCCCGGCTGTGGGAGACGAGGATCACGGGGCCGTTCCGCTTGGCCCGTTCCAGGATCCCGATCAAGTGTGCGGTGTTGTCGGCGAGTGTGACGCCCTTGATCGAGCCGGGCGCGGTGGCGAGCCCCTCGGGGTCCTGCGGCGTCTGATAGGCGCGGGTGAAGGTCGCCTGGAAGCCGTGGCCCGGCAGGTCGACGGCGACCGAGCGGTGCCCGAGCAGGCCGAGTTCGGCCTGAAGGGGCGCGAAGGAGAAGGAGTTCGCGAAGGCTCCGTGAACCAGGACGAACGTCGGTTGCATCTGTCTACTCACTTTCCGGCCGCTGCGGTCCCCGCGGCGGCCATGGCCGGCCCCGGCCCCGCAAGTCGACGCACGACCGAGGAACGGGTCCACGTCTGCGGCACGCCGTCCCCGCTGCGGGACCTCTTCGTGCGCGGAACGCGCCACTCGGGTCACGTGCGCCGCCTGGCGGGCATGGTGCGGACATGTGTTTGATGTCCGGAGATCCACACTACCCAGCAGAAGATCATCCGCACTACCCGTGCACAGACGCCCCCGGCCGCGCGGACCGCCTCGGTGATCAGACCTTCCCGCAACCGCTCGGGCTACGGCCAGTGGTCGGCACCCGGTGGAAGAGAGGGTTGTCGCCATCGCGGCAGCCTGCGGAGTGAGTGGGACCCGTGGGTTGGGCGGTGCCTGTTCTGGTTCGCGGTTGTGGTTCAGGGGGGTGTGGGGGAGGAACGGCGCAGGCGGTCGAGACGGCGGATCACGGGGGTGGCGGTGGTGCCGTGCAGGAGAACGGACAGCAGGATGGTGAAGGCGACCGTGGCCCACAGTTGCCGGGCGTACGCGCCGAAGTGGTCGCTGTGGCCGAGGGCGTAGGCGAGGTAGAAGACCGAGCCGATGCCGCGGATCCCGAACACGGCCGTGACCAGGCGTTGGCGTGGTCCGGTGCCGGCGCCGAGCAACCCCAACCATCCGGCGGCGGGCCGCACGATGAGGATCAGGAGCAGCCCGACGAGTGCCCCCTGCCATGTGAGCGAGGGCAGGCCGTATGCGACGAGGTAGCCGCCGAGCAGGAAGAGCAGGAAGGCGGTCAGCAGCCGTTCGATCTGTTCGGTGAACTCGTGCAGGACCTTGTGGTAGCCGTGGCTGCGTTCGGCGGACCGGATGGTGCAGGCGGTGACGAAGACGGCGAGGAAGCCGTAGCCGTGCGCCAGTTCGGCGGCACCGTAGGCAAGGAAGGTGGCGCCGAGGGCGACGAACCCCTCCATGTGCTCGGAGAGCCGCAGCGCCGAAGGCCGCGCCCGGAAGAACATCAGGCCCAGCAGCCGCCCCATGACGAGGCCGACCGCGACTCCGACGGCGGTGCGGGCCAGTACGTCGACGAGGAACCACTGCCCGATCCAGCCCGTTGCCATCCCGCCGCCGCCGGGCGCCGCGGCAAGGGCGAGCGCTGCCAATACGAACGGGAAGGCCAGTCCGTCGTTCAGCCCGGCTTCGGCGGTGAGGGAGAAGCGGACCTCGTCCTCGTCGTCCTCCGCATCGGTGGGTTCACCCACCCGCACCTCCGCCGCCAGCACCGGATCCGTCGGCGCCAGCACGGCCGCCAGCAACAGAGCCGACGCGAGCGGCCATTGGAGGAGCAGCGCCGCGATCACGGCCATCGCCGCGATGGTCAGCGGCATGCTGATGCCCAGCAATCGCCAGGGACCCATCCAGGAACGTCGGCCCACGGGCCGGTTGAGGGCGAGTCCGGCCCCCATCAGGGACACGATGACGCACAGTTCCGTCACGTGCTCCACCCAGAGCCGGTGCTGCCCCGGTTCCACCACCGGCACCGGCACCGGAAGCGCGGCGAGGAGCATTCCCGCAGCGAGGAACACCATCGGCATGGACAACGGTCGGCGGAAGACAAGCCGGGGAAGCACGGCAGCACCGAGCGCACCGATCCCCACGGCCAGGTACACGGCGTCGGAAAGCGTTGTCATCTGCCCCATCCTGTCCGAATCGGACCGAGTCATGAGGGAGGCGGTCGGATCCGTCGAGTTCTGAGAACACGGCGTTCAGGGGTAATGAGTCATAGGGCAGGGGAGAGCCACCGCCTGCCCACCGCGATCGACTGGATGCTCGCGCTGGTGTCCCCGGTCTCGGCGAGGATCCGCGGGGCGGCACGGACGGCATCCAGAAGGCAACCCTCCGAAACGGGACGGGGCGGCCTTGCCCTGAGCGCCGCGTTCAGGCGGGGAGCTCCTCGCTCTCGGCCGGCTCCTGGGGCCAGGTGCACTCGAAGTACCTGACGCGTTCGTCTTCTCCAGCCGGCCGCATGCCGACTGCCGTCATGACGTGCTGGGACGCGATGTTGTCGAGGTCGGCGTCGCCTTTCACGCAGGTGACGCCGCGTGCCCGCGCGAACAGCAGCAGCCCGCGGAGGGCTTCGGAGGCGTATCCCTTGCCTCGCGCCGACTGGATGAGGCCGTAGCCGATGGTGACGCTGCCGTTCTCGTCCGCAGGACCGTGGAAGCCCATCCCGCCGATCGCGTGACCGTCCTCGCGGCGACGGATCTCATAATTGCCGAACGGCTGGGGATCACCCGTGTTCGCGCAGGCGGCCAGGAAGCGCCTGGCAGCGGACACATCCCCATCGGTCGGATATCCGGGCGCCCATGGGGCACCGCCATCCCACTCGCCGGCCACCACGCGCTCAGCCTCGCTGACGGTCATCGGATGCAGCACGAGCCGCGCTGTTACGAGATCACCCATGGCTGGAGGAGTATCACGCGGAACGACCAGACCGCACGTGGATTATCCGACCGGGCAGCGCCCCGACTCCCGCCCCCGGTAGGCGATCGTAGGCACGGAAAGAGCGCGGGTAGCTTGGGGCAGCCGGAGGGCTCGCGCCGGGGAGCGGCTGCGCCGACGGGACCGGAGTTGATGCCGGGTACGCCGGGCTTCGCCGTGGGGCGGGCCCGGAGCACCCGGGGATTGATGCCGCCTCGTGAACTGCTGCCCAGTCGGCCGGCGGATCAGCACGTGGAAGTCGTCGGCCTCCATGCCGCGGAAGACGAGGTGGGTCCGGCCTGAGTCGTACGAAACGGCTCAGCTGCCGAGCAGCGGCAGGGCCGGGAACGTGTGGTCCTGCCAGATCAGGCGGGAGGCCTCCTCCGGGTAGGCGGTGAGGGCCGGCCGGGTGTCGAAGAGCTGTACGAGGCGCTGCCCTGTGTCGTACGGGGGCCAGCCGGGGTCGCCGTCGGCGGCGAACGCCGTCCAGGCGGCCCGCATCCGTGCGGACAGCTCCTCCGCCTCCGGGAACGGGCCTTCGCCGATCAGCACGGCGGGCTGGCCGCGGTCCAGGTTGCCGAAGACCAGCGGCACGTCGAGGCCGTGGCAGGCGCCGAGGGCACCGCCCATGCCCGGGGCGGACCAGGTCAGCTCGTAGACGTGGGCACGGCCGCCGGCGGTGGTCTGGGCCCGGGCGAGATGGAGGGACGGCATGCGGAACAGCCAGTCGGAGTTGACCAGCTCGTACAGCTCGTCCGGGCCCGCGGTGGGAAACGCGTCGCGGTAGCGGCGTGCGGCGTCCCGGCCGGGGCCGAAGACGTCGAGGGCGGTCTCCGCCTGCTCCGGTGTGATCTGCCCCAACAGTCCGTCGAGCGCGGCGAGCAGCCGCGTTTCGTCGCGGGTGTGGCCGACGAGGAGTTCGACGCCCCGGCCGGCGCCGTCGGCCACGGCCTGCCACGGCGTGACCGGCAGGACCTCTCCGTCGACGACCGGCGAGAACGGGATCGCCCGGTGCGCGACCGGACCCCAGCGATCCGCCCACCGGTCCATCGTGGCGGTGACCGCATCACCGGCGGCGGACAGCCGGACGGGGTCCACCCCGGACAGGTCGGCCACCGTGGGCCGCAGCCCCAGCTCGGCGGCGCAGGCGGCGGCGATGTCGGAGGCGAGTTCCGGCGAGAAGAACGTGCTCTGCACACTCTGTGCCACGGCCCGGCCGAAGAGCCCGGCCGCGCGCGGCATCGCCAGCAGCGCGGCGACCGATCCGGCGCCCGCCGACTGGCCGAAGACCGTGACACGGTCCGGGTCACCGCCGAAGGCCCGGACGTTGTCGCGCACCCACTCCAGGGCGGCCACCTGGTCCAGCAGGCCCCGGTTGGCGGGCGCCCCCTCGATGTGGCCGAAACCCTCCAGACCCACTCGGTAGTTGAACGTCACCACGACGACACCACCGTCACGTGACAGGCGGCCACCGTCGTACTCGGGAAGACCGGACATGCCGATCGAGTAGGCACCGCCCTGGATCCACACCATCACCGGCAGCCCTGCGCCAGGGCTCGGTTCGGGCGACCAGACGTTGACCGTCAGCCAATCGTCGCCCGCCGCGCCCCGCGCCAGCGCGTCCATGCCGAAATGGCCGCCCTGAGGGGGCGGCGGGCCGTACTCCGCTGCCGGCAGGACCCCGTCCCATCCCCGTACGGGCCGCGGCGCGGCGAAACGCAGCGGCCCGACCGGCGGCTCGGCGAACGGGATGCCGCGGAACACCGCCACACCCGCCTCACGGCGGCCGCGCAGCGCCCCACCCGCCACACGGACCTCGGGCTTGGATCCGTACGGCTTTGACGCGGTAGCGGTCATCACGACTCTTCCCTGGGCGGCCTGGACGTTCCGGGATCATCCCGCTGCCACGCGATGCGTGCCAGTCATTTAGGGAGGGCACGGCAAGATCAGGCAGAGAGGGGCTGGTGGCCGCTCTGGCCGCGACTGGCCGGCAGCCGTGCGAGCGAACCGGTACCGCAGCCCACCTCCGGCATCTCCGGCATCTCCAGCACCTCCAGCACATCGGCCGGGGTGGCCGGCGCCCGGGAGATCAGGCGCTTGCGCCGTGGCGACGGTGGCAGTCGGCACAGGCCGGCACACGGTGCGGGGCGCGCTCGCCTCAGCTCATCGAGCGGGGAGGTCCGTCGCCAGGCGGGCGTGGAGTTCGACGTCGTAACGCTTGTCGTCGTAGGAGAGTTTCTGTCGTTGCCGTCCCTCCACGGAGAAGCCCGCAGCGCGAGCGACGTGGCAGGAGGCGGGGTTGTTGACGCGATGCCCCAGCTCCAGCCGGAAGAGTTCCGCGTCGTGGAACGCCCAGTCTGCGAGCGCGCGGCAGGCCAGGGAGGCCACGCCCTTCCCGCGTGACGCGGCCGTCGTCCAGTAGGACACCCACCCGGTGGAGTGCCGCCGGTTCACCGCGCCGACCGACACGTGCCCGAGCACCGTGTCCTCACCGTCGGCCACGGCGAAGGCGAAGGCGGCACCGGCCGCCCAGTCTTCGCCGCGCTCGGTGATCCACCGCTCGGCAGCCTGGGCCGAATCCACCGGCACACTGGCCTGACCGCGCATCAGGGGGTCGGCAAAGGCCGTCATCACCGACACGGCATCCCCAGGTGCCCATCTACGCAGCACCAGGCCTGAAGAAACATCGACGCGATCTCTCACGGCGCCGAGTCTTCCCGCCCAGCAGAGCGCTGTCATCTCGTTTGTCCGCGACCTCGGCGTTCAGCGGCGGCCCGGCGTGAGGGCGGCCTGATCGGCTCAGGTCACCGGTTCGCCGATGCCCAGCAGGTTGCCCTCGCTGTCACGGAACCAGGCGCCGCGTTCGCCGCGGGCACCCTTGCTCGGGTAGTTCCCGTCGATCTCGGCGATTGCGTCCCCCGTCTTGAATCCCGGCACGTCGACGTCTTCGAACACCACCCCATGCCGCTTGAGCTCCGCGACCACGGCGGTGAGGTCGTCGACCTCGAAGGCCATCTGCGTGAACGTGCCGGGTGAGGTCCCCGTGGACCGGAACAGCACGAACTCCGCGCCCCCACACCGGTACAGCAGACCGCCGGGTCGTTCGTCGACTGGCTCCAGACCGAGCCGCTCCGCGTAGAAACGCCGCGCCCGTCCGAGATCCCGGGCGGGAAGCCTGGTCGCCACGCGCGCCCCGGCCAGGTGGCTGCCGCTCACGTTCATCCTCCCAGTGTGCCGCGTGCCCCGGCCGCAGACGGGCAGCCGACGCGCGACACGGCGGGGTGGCCGGCCCTACGTCATGGGCCGAGCCTGCCCGTCCCGGACGTTCGGGGCGTACGTGGTGCGGGGCCGGGCCGTTCGCCGGCCATCCCCCTGGCTCGCCGGGGGAAAGGACCGATCCGGATCGTGTCGTGCCGTCAGGCGCACGGAACCGGTCGGCGCGAATCTTCTTCGCCGTCCGCGCGACAGTCGTACAACGGGCAGCCCGGGCGGGCGCCTGTTGCGGTAAGGCGCACGTGACGCGCGCCCCAGGCGCCTCCGATACCGGTTCCGCCGCCCCCGGTGCGGTATACGTCCCCTGGGGCTCACCCGACCCCCGCGAAGGGAGTGGTTGCCATGGAGCGGACGACCTGCTGCGTGGTGGGAGGCGGCCCGGCCGGAATGGTCCTGGCGCTCCTTCTCGCCCGCGCCGGCGTGGACGTGACGGTGCTGGAGAAACACGGCGACTTCCTGCGGGACTTCCGGGGTGACACCGTGCACCCCACCACCCTGTCGCTCCTGGAAGACATCGGCCTCGCCGAACGGTTCGCCCGGCTGCCCCAGCGCCGCGTCACCACGGTGCAGCTGCCCCTCGGGCCGGACCGGTCGCTGGTCACCGTCGGGAACATCGGGGCGCTGCACGGGAAGTACAACTACATCGCCATGGTGCCCCAGTGGGACCTGCTCGACCTCCTCGCCGACGAGGCGGGCCGGGAACCCTCCTTCCGCCTGCGCATGGACACCGAGGCGACCTCCTTCCTCATCGAGCGCGGGCGGGTCACGGGCGTGCGCTACCGCACCGCGGACGGCGGCACCGGCGAGCTCAGGGCCACCCTGACCGTGGCCTGCGACGGCCGTGGCTCACTGGCCAGGGCACTGCCCGAACTCGGACTGGAACACTTCCCATGCCCCATGGACGCCTGGTGGTTCCGCCTGCCGCGCCGCGAGGACGACCCCAGCGGCCTCGTGGGCGGCCTCGGGGACCGGTTCTTCACCGCGCTCATCGACCGCGGGGACTACTGGCAGTGCGCCGCGCTCATCCCCAAGGGGACCGACGCCGAGCGCCGCGCCGAAGGTCTGGAGCGCTTCATGACCCGGTTCACGGCCGCCGCCCCCTGGCTGGCCGACCGAGGCGACGCCGTCACCTCCTGGAACGACGTGAAGCTGCTCGACGTACGGCTCGAGCGCCTGCGCCGCTGGCACCGCCCCGGGCTGCTGTGCATCGGCGACGCCGCCCACGCGATGTCACCCGTCTTCGGCATCGGCATCAACCTCGCCGTACAGGACGCGGTGGCCGCGGCCCGCTACCTCGTGCGCCCGCTGCGCGAGGGCGCCGTGGGACTCCGCGACGTGCGCCGCGTGCAGCACCGGCGCTGGCCCACCACCGTGGCCACCCAAGGGCTCCAGCGCCTCGCCCACGCCCAGGTCATCGAGCCGCTGCTCGCGGGCGGCACCGCGTTCGGCGATCCCCGGCGGGCCAAGCGGATCACGGAGCTCGTCACCGAATCACGGTGGCTGAACCGGATCCCGGCCTACTTCATCGCGTACGGGGCCCTGCGCGAGCGCCCCCCGGGGGAATCGCTCCGCTGAGCGACCACCCCGGCAGGAGGCGCCGGGACGGGTCACCGGCCGAGGGCCGCATCGACCATCGACGACGAAACAACGGCGGCAGCCGCCTCTGCGCCGCCCCCTGCGGTCCGGGCCCGGCCCAGGGCCGCGCCGAAGACGGCTGCGGCCCCCGGACACCTACCGACGGCGCCTCTCTGGGACCGCGGGCGCTGAAGTCCGGCTGGCAGCGATCGATGCTCAAAGCTGCTTGATTACGGCCGACTTCGAGCAGCATCCTTCAAACGAGCCCCTCCGGGCGCTATCTTGCCGGGAGCATGCCAAGGAGCTGTGTCCGTGATCGGACCGCACGAGGAGCTGCCCATGAGACTGCCGAGCCTCCGCAACGGCCAAGATCGCCAACGCCCCCAACGCCCCCAACGCCCCCAAGGCAACCAAGGCCGGCCAAGCCGATTAGGCAGCCGAGCGTGCGCGGCGCAGCGGCGTCGGCGCAGGCCGGCCGCCGCCCTTCTCGCCGCCGCGCTCGCCGTCGCTGGTCTGGCCGCCGCCGGACCGCTGGCCCCTCCGGCCACCGCGGCCCCCGCGGGCCTCACCGCCACCGCGGGCAACGTCACCGGCTTCACCCAGTCCGGCAACACCTTCACCATCACGGCCTCCGGCGGGGCCAAGGCCCGCGTCGTCGTCGCCCGCGCCGACATCTTCCGGCTCTGGCTCTCGCCCGACGGGACCTTCACCCACGACCCGGCCGGCTCCGACCTCGCCCCCACCACCGACTTCGGCTCCGTGGCCAGGTCCGCCTCCGACGCCGGCGCGTACTACCGGATCACCACCGGAGCCCTCTCCATCCGGGTCAACAAATCGCCCCTCCGGTTCTCCGTCTACCGCGCCGACGACACCACGCCCGTCTGGCAGGAGACCAGGCCCACCAGCTGGACCGGCAATCAGACCACCCAGTACCTGGCCCGGGGCGCGGACGAGCAGTTCTACGGGACCGGCCTGCGCCTGGGCGCATGGGCGCTGCGCGGCAGCACCGTCCCGATCGCCGTGGACAACAAATGGCGCGAGAACGACAACGCCAGTCCCGCCCCCTTCTACATGTCCACCCATGGCTACGGAGTCATGCGCAACACCTGGGCCCCCGGCTCCTACGGCTTCAACGCCCCCACCACCCTCACCCACGACGAGAAGCGCTTCGACGCCTGGTACTTCACCGGAGACTCGCTCAAGTCCGTGCTGGACGCGTACACCGACGTCAGCGGAAAGCCGTTCATGGCGCCGATGTGGGGATTCGAACTCGGCAACGCCGACTGTTTCAACGCCTCCAACCCCGACTACCAGGGCGATCACAACCGGCCGCGGCACCAGACCACCCCCGACGTCGTCGGCTACGCCACCGACGCCCGCGCCGCCGACATGCCCTCGGGCTGGTTCCTGCCCAACGACGGCTACGGGTGCGGCTACACCGCACCCCTCAAACCGACGGTCGACGCCCTGAAGACCAAGGGCTTCCAGACCGGCCTCTGGACCTCCACCGGCCTCGGCTCCATCGCCGACGAGGTGGGCAAGACCGGAAGCCGGGGCGTGAAGACCGACGTCGCGTGGATCGGCAGCGGCTACAAGTACGCCTTCGACGGCGTGCAACAGGCCGTCGACGGCATCGAGAAGAACTCCGACGCCCGCCGCTTCGTCTGGACCGTCGACGGCTGGGCGGGTACCCAGCGCAACGCCGTCGTCTGGACCGGCGACACCCACGGCACGTGGGACGACATGCGCTGGCACGTCCCCGCCCTCACCGGAGCGGGCCTCTCCGGCCTCAATTACGCGGCAGGCGACATCGACGGCATCTTCGGCGGCAGCCCCGAGACGTACACCCGCGACCTCCAGTGGAAGGCCTTCACCCCGGCCTTCATGACCATGTCCGGCTGGGGCGCGGCCAACCCGTCCGCCGGCTACCAGGACAAGCAGCCCTGGCGCTTCGCCGAACCGTACCTCTCCATCAACCGCAAGTACCTGCAGCTCAAGATGCGGCTGATGCCGTACCTCTACACGATGAGCCGCGTCGCCCACGAGACAGGCGTTCCCAGCACCCGCGCCATGGTCCTGGAGTACCCGGACGACCCGGTGGCCCGTGGGAACCTCACCAGCGGCCAGTTCATGGCCGGCGACTCCCTCCTCGTCGCGCCCGTCGTCTCCGACACCTCGGTGCGGGACGGCATCCACCTTCCCGCCGGGACCTGGACGGACTACTGGACGGGCACGACGTACGCGGGCCCGGGCCGGCTGAACGGATACCGGGCGCCGCTCGACACCCTGCCGCTGTTCGTCAAGGGCGGCGCCATCGTGCCGATGTGGCCGCAGATGAACTACACGGGGGAGAAGCCCGTCTCCACCCTCACCTACGACATCCACCCACGCGGCGCCTCCTCCTTCAGCCTCTACGAGGACGACGGCCTCACCCGCGCCCACCAGTCCGGCGCCTACGCCCGCCAGCGGGTCGACGTCACCGCCCCGGCGACCGGCCCCGGGGATGTCACCGTCACCGTAGGAGCCTCCGCCGGCAGCTACGCCGGCAAACCGGCCGCCCGCGGATACGAGTTCACCCTCCACGTGGCCTCCGCCCCCACCGCCCTCACGGTGGACGGAGCCGGCGCGCCGCGCCTCAGCTCCAAGGCGGCCTACGACTCCGCCGCCTCCGGCTGGTTCTTCGACTCAGCCGACCGCTCCGGAGTGCTCTGGGTCAAGACGGGTGCAAAGGCGGGCGCCTTCTCCGTCTCGGCCACCGGCACCAGCATCCCCGCGGCCGGGGCCCTGCCCTCCTCCACCCCGCTCGACCCGTCGGCCTGGTCGCTGGTCCACGCCGACAGCCAGGAGACCAGCGCCGAGAACGGCGCCGCAGCACGCGCCTTCGACGGCAACGCGGCCACGATGTGGCACACCGCCTGGTCTTCCCCGAACCCCACCCCGCTTCCGCACGAGATCCAGATCGACCTCGGTGCCCGCTACGCGTTGGACGGCTTCGGCTACCTGCCCCGCCAGGACGGCGGCGTCAACGGCCGGATCGGCGGCTACGAGGTCTACGTCTCCGACACCACCGCCGACCGGGGACCACCCGTGGCGAGCGGCACTCACGCCGACACCGCTGCCGCCGAGACCACCGTCCTCTCCCCGAAGACCGGCCGCTACCTCCGCCTCAGAGCCCTGACCGAAGCGGGCCGCGGCCCCTGGACCAGCGCCGCCGAGATCACCCTCACCGGCCGCCCCGCCCCGCGGCCGGCCGACGCCACCCTCACCCGCGCCGCCAGCGACAACACCCCATCCCAGCGCTTGACCTTCACCCCCTGATGCCCACTCAATCGCCGAGCACGGCCTGGCACTCCCGCCAGGCCTGCTCGCTCAGCAGACCCCGGAACCGGCCGAACAGGGAGAGGAGTTCGCCACCCCACGCCTGCCGGAAGGCGGGATCGACCCGTGCGAGGTCGAGTTCGTTGGCCGCCGAGAGCTCGGCGAAGTCCCGCCGCAGGTGCACGGCGGGGGAGTGGACCCGTCCGGTGAACCGGTCCCGGTAGGCAGCCTCCTCGCAGGCGAACGTCGGGTACGACGCCGCGCGGTCGCAGGCCGCGTAGAAGTACACGATCGCCTCGGCCTCGTCACCGATCACCTCGGCCAGCCCGGCCCGCCCGTCGAGCGGCAGCAGGGCGGTAGGAAAGCCGTCCGTCCCGTAGAACGCGTGGCACAGGCCCGCCCGTTGGAGCGCGGGCCGAGCACCCCAGGACGCGAGCAGTCCCCGTACGCGTTCGAGGTGGGCGAGAAGGGTCCCCCCGGGGTGAGCGAGGTCCTGCGCCCCGAGTTCCCACAACCATGCGACGGCGCGATCCGACACGGGCACTCCCTCGGGATCGTGGTGGTGGGTCGACACCCGTCCCCACCTTTCGCCGGGGGTCCGGACCCCGTGGCGAAGGCGGGGACGGGTTGCCGCCCGGGCCCTGCTCCGATCTTGATCTCCTTCAAACCCCAAGTCAATCCTCGGGTTTACTCGCCACACCCAAGCGATACCTTGGCTCCATGACCCTCGACGATCTCCGTGTGTTCGTGGCCGTCTGCCGCGCAGGCAGCCTCAGCGCCGTCGCCCGCGACCTCGGCTGCACCCAGTCGGCCGTCAGTCAGCACGTCCGCCGCCTGGAGAAGGAGACCGGCGCGAGCCTTCTGGAGCGCCACGCCCGCGGTGTCGTCCGCACCGAGGCCGGCCGCATCCTACAAGCCGCCGCGGCCGACGGCATCGCCGGCCTCGACGGCGCCCTGCGTCGCGTGGACGACCTCGTACGGGGAGGCGGCGGCTCGGTGCGTGTCACCACCGGCGCGACGACCGTGCGGCACTTCATGTCCGAGGCCGTCGTCACCTTCCGCCGGCTCCACCCCGACGTGAGCCTGGAGTTCCAGACCGAGAACTCCAGCCGCAGCTGCTTCGACGCCCTGGCAGCCGACGACCTCGATCTCGCCTGGATCACCATCGGGGGCCCGGTCCGAGGCATCGAACAGCGTCCCGTCATGGAACTGCCGTGGGTGCTCGCGGTCGGCGCCGACGACCCCCTCGCGGCCCGCACCCGCATCGACCCCGCGGACCTCGCCGGCATCCGCCACATCCGGCTCCCGGAGAACTCCGCCTCCCGCGCCCACCTCGACGCCGCCTTCGCCGAGTCCGGCCTCCGCGTACGCTCCGACACCAGCGTCGCCGACTGGGACACCGCGCTGCTGCTCGCCGAACTGGGGCTGGGGCACGCAGTCGTGCCCGCACTGCCCGGTTGGCAGGTACCCGGCTCCGACGGTCCGCTGCGACTCGTGCCCATCCCCGCCCTGCCGCCCCTCGCGGTCGGCTGGGCGGTCCGCCGCTGGGCCGCCCTCGCCCCGCCGGCCCTCGTCTTCGCCGACGAGGTGGCCCGCAGCTGCCGGGCGCGCGCGGCCGGGCGGCAGTGACTGTCGACCAGCAGGAGTGGACAGTGTCTACTGGATGTGGTGGCCAGGACGGGGACGGCTGCGGAGGACGCGCGGCGCGGCGCGGAGGATGATGATGGAGTGGGCGGGGGGTGTGACGCCCGAGTCCCCACCGGGACCGGCGGAGGAGGTGCACGTGCCATGACCGAGCACGACGGAGGTCCGGCGGCGCAGAACCTGGAGGAAGGCCGGCTGCTCAAAGAGCTGGAGGCCATCCACCGCACGCGCCACGAGACCCTGTTGCACGGGTCCGACGATGCCCTCGTCACCCACACCAAGCGGATGAACGAGCTGGAGCACGAGTACGTGCGCCGCCATCCGCAGCGGGCGCAGACCGCCTCCCGCACCCGCTCGGGCGCCCGCGCCCGCAATCCCGGCGACCAAGAGGAATGACCCGCGTGATCATGGGGTGCTCTGTTCCTTCGCCCGCGAGGTGATCTTTTGACGAAGGTGGCACTGCGGCCCTACGCAGTGTTGCCTCGGCAGTGCGACGAACTGGCACGTCCTGGCCTCCCGGGGGGCGCATGGGGAAGGGCACTCTGATTGATCTGCCCTCACGGCCCGTGTCCCGCCCCGCGCCTTCGGCAGGGCCCTCCCCGAGCCCCTGGGTCTCCCCTTCGACGCCCTCCTCGTCGTTCGTGACGGGGACATGATCCGGGAACAGACCCTGTACGGCGTGGCCGTGGGACCGATCGGCCTCGACGCCCTGCGCGGGGGCGGATTCATCCTGCACTGCTGGTGCTCTTCGGACCGGCGCGAAGATCTGGCGTGACGATCGGGCGTACCGCGGGCGAGTCATGAGGCTAGGATATGGGAACGATTTCCATTATCGATAACGCGGGCCCCCGCGAGAGGCAGGTAACACCTTGTCCGCCCACTGTCAGCTGACCGGCGCCCGGCCGGGATTCGGCAACAACATCTCCCACTCGCACCGGCGCACATCGCGCCGCTTCGACCCCAACATCCAGCGCAAGAGGTACTGGCTGGCGAGCGAGGGGCGCTACGTGCGCCTCACCCTCAGCGCGAAGGCGATCAAGACCGTCGACCTCATCGGCGTCGAGGGCGCCGTGGCGCGCATCAGGGCGCGCGGGGTGAAGGTCTGATGGCGAAGAAGAGCAAGATCGCCCAGAACGAGAAGCGCAAGGCGGTCGTCGAGCGGTACGCCGCCCGGCGGGCGGAGCTGAAGGAGGTCGCCCGGCGGCCCTCCTCGACGCAGGCCGAACGCGCGGCAGCGCTTGCGGAGTTGCGGCGCCAGCCGCGCGACGCCAGCGCCACCCGGGTGCGCAACCGGGACAGTGTGGACGGGCGTCCGCGCGGACACCTGCGCAGGTTCGGCCTCTCCCGCGTCCGGATGCGCGCGCAGGCCCACGCCGGATTCCTGCCGGGGGTCACCAAGTCGTCCTGGTGACGGCCCGTGCCATAGCGGACGAGGCCGGCCCGTACTCCTTCGAGGGTGCGGGCCGGCCTCTATCCGGTTCCGGCTGCTTCGGTGCGGCCCGACCCATGGGGGAGTCCGAGCGAGTCGCCCGCCGGGGCGATGGTGCTGATGGCTCGCTCGACGCCCCACTGTCATGGGTCAGCTTTGCCTCGAATGAGACAAATTTGTATCGTTCGATGCGAAGGAGGCTCACCATGGTGCACGAAGAAGAACTGCTGGACGGCGCCGCCCGCGTCCTCGCCGGCGATCACAGCGCATCGATGGTGCAGATCGCCGCCGGCATCGGGACCAGCCGCGCCACGCTCAGCCGGCGCTATGCGACGCGCGAAGCCCTGCTGAAGGCCGTCGCGGTCCGGGCGATCGAGGTGGTCGACGGCTGCCTTGCCCCGCTCGACCTGGCCGAGGGCGCCGACGGGACCGCCTTCGACACCGCCCTCGAGGAACTGGTCGTCTCGCTGATGCCCGCCGCACACCTGTACGGCTTCACCTCGCGGGACGCCACCGTACTCGCGGACCCGGAATTCCGGGCCGGCGTGGACCGGCAGGACCAGCGGGCGCTGGCCTTCCTCGCCCTCGGCCAGCGGCTGGGGCGGCTGCGCGCCGACCTGCCTCCCTACTGGATCTGGTACTCGCTCTGGGGACTGCTCGACGCGGCCGCCGAAGGCGTGCGCGACGGCCACCTCGCCCCCCGCCAGATCGGGCACCTGGTCCTGACGTCCTTCCTCAGCGGGACGCGGCCCGGAGCGCAGCCGCCCGCCGGCGCCCCGGCACCCTGACCCGCCCTCCACCGTGCACACCCTGAACGGAACCTCATGCACACCCCCGCGCCGGACCCCCGCAGGTGGATCGTCCTGGCGATCCTCTCCGGCAGCCTCCTGCTCATCTCCATGGACACGACGATCCTCAACGTGGCCTTCCCCTCGCTCGTCGGCGACCTCCGGCCGGGCGCCGTACAGCAGCTGTGGATCATCGACGTCTACGCGCTCGCCCTGTCCGGCCTGCTGGTCACCGCGGGGGCGCTCGGAGACCGCTGGGGACGCAAGCGGCTGCTCATGGCCGGCTGCGGCATCTTCTCGCTGGCCTCGCTCATCGCCGTGTTCTCCACCGAGGCCTGGCACCTGATCGCCGCCCGCGCCCTGCTCGGCGTCGGCGGCGCGGCCATCATGCCCTCCACCGTGTCGATCCTGCGCACCGTCTTCACCGACGCCGGGGAGCGGACCTTCGCGTTCGCCGTCTGGGCGGCCGTCTTCGGCGGCGGCATGGCCTTCGGACCGGTCGTCGGGGGGCTCCTGGTCCAGGACCACGGCTGGCACTCCGCCTTCCTGCTCAACCTCCCCGTCGCCGCCGTCATCGTCGCGGCCGGCCTGCGCTACCTGCCCGAATCGCGTTCCCCGCGCAGCACCGGCAGATGGGACTGGTGGGGTGTCGGCCAGTCAATCGTCGGCATGCTCGCCCTCGCAGGCGGCATCAAGCAGCTCGGCAAGAGCGGAATCGCCGACCCGCTGCCCTGGGCCCTGCTCCTCGTGGCCGCCGTCGCGCTGACCGTCTTCGTACGCCGCCAGCTGCGCCTGGACAACCCGCTCCTGCAGGTACGGCTGTTCGCCAAGCCCGCCTTCAGCGTCGCGGCCACCGCGATCTTCCTGCCCATGGTGGGCATGGGCGCCATCCTGTTCCTGGTCACCCAGTGGTTCCAGTACGGCGAGGGCTACACCCCGTTGGAAGCCGGGGTACGACTCCTGCCGGCCCCTCTCGCGCTGATCGCCGCCTCGATGGTGGCCCCCGCGCTGATGCAGCGCTTCGCGATCCGGCACGTGCTGGGTGCCGGACTGGTCGTCCTGGCCGCCGGCATGGCGCTGCCCTGGACCTTCCAGCAGTTCACCGACCTCGGCTACCCGGCCTTCGCGGCCGCCCTGACCGTGATGGGCGCGGGCGCCGGTATCGCGACCACCGTGGCCTCGGTGACCCTGGTCTCCGCCGCGCCCGCCGCCGAGGTCTCCAGCGCCGCAGCCATCGAGGAGACCTGCTACGAGCTCGGCTCGGCCATGGGCGTGGCCGTCCTCGGCTCCACGGCGGCCGCGCTCTACCGGGGCAACCTTCCCGCCCTCGACCTTGACGGCCCCACCGCCGCCGCCGTGCGGGACTCCGTCGGTGAGGCGGCGCACACCGCCGAACGACTGGGCGGGGCCGTCGGTCAGGCCCTGCTCGACACCGCATCGCACGCCTTCACCCTGGCGATCACGCCGGCGTTCCTCATGGCCGCAGGGCTCGCGGTCGCCGCGGCGGCCACGAGCTGGGCGCTCATTCCTCGGGACCTGCGGCCCACCGAGAACCACTGACCTGGGCGGGCCGCTGCGCGGGCGTGACGGGCGCCGGGCCCAGGGTGGTCGTACCCGGCGCCGCCCGGTGGCCCAGGCCCGTGCGGTACGCGTCCATCGCCGCCTCGACCCGGCCCGTACGCCGCAGCAGGTCGCCCAGCAGTCGGCACAGATCGGCCAGGTCGCCCGTCGCCCCGCTGCGTTCCAGCAGCGCCAGTGCCTGGACGTAGTGCTCCTCGGCGGCTTCCGTCTCACCGCGTTCCTCGGCCATCAGGCCGAGGAGCCGGTGCGCACCGCCCGCGTGCACGGCGCCGTGGCTGTCGCCCAGTTCCAGCAGGGCCGAGAGCAGCCCGGCGGCCTCCTCGTACCGGCCCAGCTGCCTCAGTACGTCCGCCAGCTCGACCTCCACCTGGGCGGTGTACAGGCCGGCGCGGCGAGCCGACAGCATGTCCCTGGCAGTGCGCAACTCCTTCTCTGCCGACGCGAGTTCGCCGTTCTGCGCCTGGACGTAGCCACGCATCCAGTGGCAGTGCGCCAGATCGGTCCGCAGTCGCAGCTGCCCGTAGATCGTCTGGGCCTTGGCGAGGGAGGCGTCGGCGTCGGCCACCCGCCCCTCGGCGAGGAAGGTCCGGGCCACCTGCCGGTGCATGCCCGCCACCAGCGCCGGGTCGCTCACCTGCGGAGCCAGCGCGAGCGCGAGTTCGGCGGCGTGGGCGGCGCGGGCGTGGGCGCCCATGTCGATGTACGGCCCGATCACCGCGGCGTACAGCAGGACCAGCGCCTCGGGATCGGCCAGCCCGCTCGCGCCCAGCTCGTCGATGGTGGATTCGAGCAGGTAGCAGGCGTAGCGCAGTTCGCCGGCGAGCAGGTGCGCGACGGCGCGGCCGCGGATCGGGCGGGCCCGGCGTGTGAGCGGCTCGTCTGCGAGAAGGCGCTCGGCCGCCTCGAAGTGGGCGATCGAGTCCTGCAGTTCACCCGACTCCAGCGCGCATTCGCCGAGCCCGAGCCGCGCCTCGGCCTGTTCGGGTACGAGCTCGAGGTCCTCCGCTTCGGCGAGTACACGCCGGTAGCGCCCGGCGGCCTCGTCGGCCGCGCCCGACGCGAGCGTCTGCTGGGCGTCGGTGAGAGCGAGCCGCAGCTCGGTGGCCAGGTGGGCGGGACGGCCGGTGGCCAGCTCCTCGTACGAGGTGCCCAGGCGCGCGGCGAGGAAGCGCAACGCGGTCTCGGAGGGGCGGACCTTGCCCGACTCCAGGGTGGAGATGTAGGCCGAGGTGTATGAGGGGTCGGCCAACTGTCTTTGAGTCAGCCCGAGTTCACTGCGCATACGCTGAACCCTGCGGCCGATCCGGGCCGGTTCGTCCATGGAAACCCCCTGGTTGCTCGAACTCCCCAGTATTCAGCGGGGGGAGGCATTGCGCACGCCCCGCGCGACCCCTAGTTTAAGCAACCACTTCACTGCAGTTATCACGCCACTTAACTTCCTTTCCTGGGGGAGGACTTCATGGATCCAGTCAGACGTCCGGCCGGACGTCCGGCCATCCGCCCGTCCGTCCGTCCGGCGCTGCGCGCAGCGGTCGCGATGGTCTGCGCGACCGCCGCGCTGGTGGCCGCCGGGCCCGCGGACGCGGTCGGTACGCCCCAGCCCGTGACCCGGGCGGAGGTGGAGGTCGAGATACCGGGGCCCGAACAGGGCGGCGAGGCCGGATCAGGACACGCCCGCGTCCCGGCCGCGGGCGGCCCCGCGAAGACCGCGGGCCGGCTCTCCGAAGCCGAGCGGGCGGCCGACGGCGAGGTCACCAAGATGATCGACAACGGCTCCACGGCGGACCGCCTCGACGTCGTCGTCATCGGTGACGGCTACACCGCCGCCGAACTGGCGAAGTTCCACAGCGACGCCGAGCAGAAGTGGGCCGAGGTGACGGCCGTCGAGCCCTACACGACGTACCGCGGCCTCTTCAACGTCTGGACGGTCGACGCCGTTTCCCACGACTCCGGCGTCTCCGGCGACCCCGACCCGGCCACCGTCCGCGACACCGCCCTCGGCTCGTACTTCTGGTGCGGGGACATCGAGCGGCTGCTCTGCATCGACCAGCCCAAGGTCGACGCGTACGTGGCGAAGGCTCCGGAGGCCGACCTGGTCATCGTCCTGGCCAACAGCGCCAAGTACGGCGGAGCGGGCTACAACGAGCCCAGCGCCACCCTCGGTTACGAGGGCATATCGACGGCCTCGGCGGGTCATGCGAAGTCCGGCCAGGTCGCCATCCACGAGACCGGCCACTCACTGGGCAAACTCGCCGACGAGTACTTCTACCCGGGCGTCCCGGACTACGAGAAGTACACCGGTCCCGAGCCCGCCGAATCCAACAGCTCCGCCCTGTCCGCCGAACGGATGGCGGCGCAGCGGGCCAAGTGGCACCGCTGGCTCGGCGAGGAGTCGCCCGACGGTGGCACGGTCGGTGCGTACGAGGGCGGCAACTACTTCGTGAGCGGGCTGTACCGGCCCACCGACAATTCGCTCATGCGGGTCCTGGGCAAGCCCTTCAACCTGCCCGGCGTCGAGTCGATGATCGCCGGGTTCTATCAGCACGCGCGGATCGTCACCCCGCTCACGCCGACCGACCGCACCCTGCGGTTGCGGCACACGGCGAAGGCGGCCGTGCCGAGGCTGGCGGGGGCCGACGGCCGGCAGCTCGTGGTCCGGTGGTACCTCGACGGCAGGGAGCTGAAGCGGTTCGAGGGCCGCACCGAGGTGTCGGTGGCGGAACTGTGGCTCTTCGACCTCCGGACGCACCGCCTGTCGGTCACGGCCGAGGACCGTACGCCGTCGGTGCGCGACCCGAAGATCGCCCGCACGCTGCGCTCGACGACCGCATGGACGGTCCGGCTCTGAGGCATCGGGATCCTGCGGCGTCCGGGTCCTGGCATTTCGGGATCTCGCCCTACGGGCCCGAGTCCGAGGGGACCGGTCCGACGGGTGCGGGCCCGACAGGTCCGACAGGTCCGGGGCCCGACTGCCCCGGACCAAGGCGCCCGGGGCGCCCGGCGCGGAGGCGGTGACCGCTTTCCGGGCCGGCGCCCCGCCCGCCGCTCGTCACACCCGGGGCCAGCGGGCCATCGCCCAGGAGAACAGTCCGAACAGCATGAGCCCGGCGGCGACCAGCACGAGCAGCCACGGTCCCGCCGGGGTCTGGGCGAAGGCCCGGAGGGTGTCGTCGACGCCCTTCGCCTGGTCGGGGTCGTAGCTCAAGGCCGCATAAACGATGAAGGCCCCGGCCGCCGCGAAGACCGCGCCGCGGGCGACGCCGCCGGTGACGCCGAGGAAATCAACCGCCTTGCGGGCCCCTTCGGAGGCCTGGGCCATCGCCAGGTGCTTGCGGAACTTTCGCAGGGCCGCCCGGACGGCGATCACGACGCCGCCGACGGCGATCCCCGCTCCGATCGCTCCCACCCACCACGGGCCGCCCGGCAGGTCCAGCACCTTGGACGTCACGTCGCGCGACTGTTCGTCGCCGGACCGCCCGCCGCCGGTTCCGGCCGCGAAGGACAGCACCGAGAACGCCACGACCCCGTAGAACACGGTCCGGGCCGCCGCCAGCAACCGCTTGGAGGCCTTGTCGCCATCCGGTCCGGCCGCGCCGAACACCACCTCGGACAGCCGCCACAGCATCATGCACACGAGGCCGATTCCGACGGCCCACACGAGGAATCCGCCGAGGGGCTTCTCCGCGAGCTCCTGCAGCGCCCCCGTGCGGTCCGCCTCCTCCCCGCCGCCGCCGAACGCCACACGCAGCGCGAGCACCCCGACGAGTACGTAGAGCACACCGCGTGCCGCCAGTCCGCACCGGGCCGCCACCTTTCGTCCCGTACCGCCCCGGGACCCGGTCCGGGCGCCCTCGCGTGCCATGCGGCGGCCCACGTCGAGTCCGGTACCGCCCGGGGGCCCGCTCCGGGCGCCCTCCCCTGCCACTCGGCCACCCATGAGGATCCGCCCTTCCGCTCTGCCGGCGCGGCTTGCAGGCGCGTATGCGCCGCAGTCCGTGCCGAACGTCTCCCCGCGCGGCTACCCGGGCGCCACCTCTCCATGCCCCGCGGCCCGCTGTGCGGGAGGAGCGCACCGGCCGGTGTCCGCTGCGACGGGGGATCGCGGCGGCCACCGGCCGGTGACACGGGGGAGTGGGGAGGGCGGGGCTACATGGGGTCCATGCCCCGGTCGTCCATACGACCCTCCTGCTCGCTCTGCTCCTGAAGGCGGCGGGCCTTCTCCTGCAGCCGTCGGCGCTCTTCCGGGTCGGTGGACCGCTCGGCCGCATCCTTGAGTTCCTGGGCCTTTGCGCGCATCTGCTGGGACCGGCCGCGGGACTCGCCTGAAACGCTCATGATCGCTCCTTGCTTCTGTGGGGGGAGAGCGGGCGGATCCAGCGAACCAGCACCGCCGCACGCCCGCATCTCGAACCGTCACCGAGTGTGACCCGTCTCGCGCGGCCGTCACCGGACGCCGGAGCCGCCCGTCCGGAGAGCGTGTGGGGTGAGCCCGCCCCCTCTCGTCCCGTCCTGACCCGCGCCGCCCTGCTCCGCGCCGCCCCGTGCTGCTCCGCGCCGCCCCGCGCTGCTCCGCGCCGCCCCGCGCTGCTAGGGCTCAGCCCGCTTCCGCCCCGAGCGAGGTGGTGAGGGCGAACAGGGCGCCGTCCGGGTCGCGGAGCGTCACCCACCGCTCCACGGCGTTCGAGGTGATGTCGGAGACGGTGCGCCCGCCGAGCGCGACGGCGGCCTCGATCGCCGGCCCGAGCTCGGGCACGCGGAAGTGGACGTGCCAGCGGGGCCGGGTGTGCGGGGAGTAGGAGGCCACCTCGACGGGGCCGCTGTTGAGGCGGGCGACGGGTTCGCCGTCCTGCCGCAGGACGACCAGGTCCTCCTCGTACGCGACCTCGCAGCAGCCGGGCCGCTCGGTGGCCCACTCCAGCACCGCGCCGTAGAACATCGCCGCGTCGAGGGCGTTCCTGGTGCGCAGTTCCAGCCAGGCAGGCGCGGGGCCCTTGCCCACCCGCCAGTCCGCGGTCACGTTGCCCTCCCAGATCCCGAAGACGGCGCCGTCGGGGTCGGCGACCAGTGCGGCGCGGCCGCCGGATTCGAAGGAGACCGGACCGACCGCGATGGTGCCCGTCCGCTCTCGGATGCGGTCCACCGCCACATCGGCGTCGTCGACCGCGAAGTACGGGGTCCACGCCGCCGCGACCGCGAGGTCGGCGGCCAGCGCTCCGATGCCCGCCACCGGGACACGGTCCAGGTACGCCACCGAGAAGGCCTCGCCGAGGCGGGCCGGGCGGAACCTCCAGCCGGCGACCGCACCGTAGAAACGCTGGGCCGTTGCGAGGTCGCGGGTCACCAGGCTCACCCAGCACGGCGCCCCGAAGACCTCCCTCGTCGAAATCTCCACCGCTCGCTCCGTCCCCTGATGAGCCCCTCGGACTCATTCTGGTCCTTTTCATGACGATCTTCGCGCCCGACGGCGTTGCACGCCTACGGAAGGTGTCCGAGAATCACGCTCCGTGCCACGTCTTCCAGCGGCGTGCGGCGATAACCTCGATTCCGGACGCCACCCCGCAGCCCCGGAAGGCAGGTCTCCCATGGCCCGTTCCCAGGTCCCCGTGATCGATCTCGGGCCGTGGCGGTCCGGCGACCCGCAGGAGCGTGCGCGTACGGCGGCCCGCGTCGACGAGGCGCTGAGCGTGGCGGGATTCCTGCTCGTGACCGGGCACGGCGTGGACCCCTCGCTGCCCACGCGGATCCGGGAGGCGGCGCGGCAGTTCTTCCGGCTGCCGCCCGCAGCGAAGGAGCCGTACGCCGTCACGGTCGGCGGCCGCGGCTGGCTCGGCCCCGGGGCGGAGGCCAACAGCTACGCCGAGGGGACGGCCTCACCACCCGACCTCAAGGAATCCTGGTCGTTCGCCGCGGACGAGCCCACCGGAGTCCCCTCCGTGGACGCCGAATGGTTCAGGCCCAACGCCTGGCCGGCCGAGGTGCCGGCGTTGCGGCCGCCGGTGACGGAGTACCTGGGCCTGATGCGCGCCCTCTCCGACGAGCTGCTGGAACTCCTGGCCACTGCCCTCGGGCTTGCCGAGGACCACTTCACACGCCACACCTCACACCCCACGTGGGGATTCAACCTCAACTGGTATCCGGGCACCGAGGTCGTCGGCCCGCCGCTGCCCGGCCAGTTCCGCATCGGGGCGCACACCGACTTCGGCACGGTCACCGTCCTCGACCGGCAACCGGGCGCGGGCGGGCTCCAGATCCACACCGACGCCGACGGCTGGCAGGACGCCCCCTACGACCCGGCGGCGCTGACCGTCAACATCGGCGACCTGATGGCCCGCTGGACGGGCGACCGCTGGCGCGCGGGCCGCCACCGCGTCCTGCCCCCGCCCGCCGACACCCCGGCCGAGGAACTGATCTCGCTCGTCTACTTCTACGAGTGCGACCCGCACACCCGGGTGGAGTCCCTCCCCGCCCCGGTCGGCCGGATGGTGCACGAGCCCGTCGACTCGCACGCGTACCTGCGGGGCCAACTCGACGCGATCAGCGTGCCTACGACTTCGGAGTGACGGGGAGGATACCTCCAGAGGCGGACGGCTGATCCATCCGAGAGCTGACGCTTCGCCAGGAGCGCGTGCATAGCGTTCTGTTCATGAACAGTCGCCGCACCGCAGCCTCCTTGGCCCTGCTCGCCCTCCTCGTACCGCTTCCGCTCGCCGCCGCGGGCACCGCGGTCGCGGTCGAGCCCGCGTCCACCTCCGTGCCAGCCTCCGCCTCCGCCCCTGCCTCCGTGCCCGCGTCGGTGACCGAAAGCCGCCGGGCGGACGTGGAACTGCCCCGCCCCACCGGCCGGTTCGCAGTCGGCCGGGAAGACCTGCACCTGGTGGACCACAGCCGCACCGACCCCTGGGCCGAGTCCGGGCCGCGCGAGCTCATGGTCACCCTGCGCTATCCGGCCCGGCGCGACACCGGCCGGACGGCGCGCTACCTCACCCCGGAGGAGGCCCGGCTGCTGCTGGTCGACCGTGGGCTGGACCAGGTGATCCCCGTCGAGACCCTGACCGGCGTCGCGACCCGCTCCCGGACCAACGCCCAGCCCGTCGGCGGCCGGTACCCGCTGATCGTCCTCTCCCCGGGCTTCACCGTCCACCGCGCCACCCTCACCGCGCTCGCCGAGGACCTCGCCTCCCGCGGCTACATCGTCGCCGCGGTGGACCACGCGTACGAGAGCGTGGGGACCGCCTTCCCCGGCGGCCGCGTACTGCAGTGCCTGGCCTGCGAGAAGACCGAGGCGGCGGGCAGCATGCGGGCGGTCACCGACACCCGCGCCCGCGACGTGTCCTTCCTGCTCGACCGTCTCACCGGACGCCACCCGGCCTGGCGGCACGCCGGACTCGTCGACGAGAACCGGATCGCGATGGCGGGCCATTCCATCGGCGGCGCCTCGGCGGCCACCGCGATGGCCGCCGACCGGCGGATCCGCGCCGGGATCAACATGGACGGCGCATTCGCCACACCCCTCCCCGCGACCGGCCTCGGCGGGCGCCCCTTCATGCTGCTCGGTGCGCAGGAGCGGGGCCCCGGCGGCAACCGGAGCTGGGACGAGAGCTGGCCCCTGCTCGACGGCTGGAAGCGCTGGATCACCTTCGCCGGCTCCGGCCACTTCACCTTCTCCGACTTCCCGGCGATCGGAGAACAGCTCGGCCTGCCCGATCCCGAAACCCCGCTGCCCGGCGCCCGCTCCGTCGAGCTGACCAGGCGCTACGTCGGCGCCTTCTTCGACCAGCACCTGCGCGGCACGCCGCAGCCGGTCCTCGACGGTCCGTCCTCCGACGCGCCGGAAGTCCGCTTCCACACCCCTTGAGGGGTGCCCGGGTGCCCCTCTCAGACCACCGTCACCGGGTGGCGCACGACCGCGTCGAAGAGGTAGCCCTCCGTGTTGTGGACGGACATCTCGGGCTGCGTCCGCCCGGTCGCGTCGGTCGCCCGGGCCAGCAGCGACGTCGCACCCTTCGCCCGCGGGGTCCACGGCACCGACCAGCGCACCCAGCCGCCCCGGCGCGGCGCGTCGTGCAGTCGGGCCGGCCGCCACCGGCCGCCGCCGTCGGTGCTCACCTCGATGCCGGTGACGGGGGCCGCGGCCGACCAGGAACGGCCGGTCAGCAGCAGCGGCCGGTGTACGGGAACGGTGGCCCCCAGCGCCAGCTCGAAGGCGCTCTTGAGGGTCTGCCGGGTCAGCGGCGCGCCGCCGCCGACCGGGTGCTCGGGCCCGAACAGCCGGTACATGTCGGTGTTCCACGGCGAGTACAGCGGCGCGGCGCTCACCTCGATGTCCCCGACCCACTTGATCGAGGAGATGCCGACCCAGTTCGGTACGACGAGGCGGACCGGCCCGCCGTGGTCGGGCGGCAGCGGCTGCCCGTTCATCTCGTAGGCGAGCAGGACGTCGTCCAGCGCCTTCGCGACCGGCAGCGGGCGCCGCACCCGGCCAAGGTTCACCCCGTTCGCGAGCACCTCGTCGTCCAGACCGCGCGGCAGGACGTCGACGGCGCCGCGGGTGACGCCCGCCAGCCGCAGGACGTCCGACAACCGCACGCCGCGCCAGTGGGCGACGCCGATCGCGCCCAGGGTCCAGGCGGTGCCGTTCACCGGCTGGCCCTGCTGCGTGGCGTAGAAGCTGCGGCCGTTGCCGGCGCACTCGATGAACAGCGTCCGCTCGGCCGTGGGCAGGGCGCGCAGCCGCTCGTACGAGAACTCCACCGGGCCGCCGGCGAGCCCGTCGCCCCACACCTTCAGCCGCCATCCGTCGGCGTCGATGCGCGGGGTGGCGGTGTGGTTGCGCACGAAGAACCGGTCGATCGGGGTGAGCTGGCCCGTGCCGCGCAGCGCCGCGAAGTTCGTCTCCGCGTTGGTGCCGCGGAGGGTGAACAGCTCGGGCGGCAGCGGCTTGACGGTGCTGGGCGCCACGGCCGGGACCGGTGCGTTCGCCGGGCCAGTCGGACCTGTCGGACCTGTCGGACCCGGGCTCGTCGCGGCCGAGGCCGTCCCGCCCGCGGCCACGCCCAGCGATCCGGCGGCCGTCCCCACCGCGAACAGCTTGAGCAGGTCGCGGCGGTCCACGCCGGCGGACCGGGCCCGGCCGCGCGCCCACTGCCGCAGGCGCGTGCGGTCGTACTGGCTCTCGTCCGACAGATCGAGCGGCATGGCAGGGACACTCCTTCGTCGCGGTCTCCCACGGACCGTAGGGTCCGGGGGCGGGCCGCGGAAGCCTTCCCATGGTGATGGCCACGAACCTGAAACACCGGCGCAATGGCCGATTACCGCTGGTCGGCGGATTTTCGGCAGGATGTGGGGCATGACCGAGATCCGTACCCCCCGACTCCTCCTCCGCCGCTGGACCGACGACGACCTCGTCCCCCTGTCGGAGATCAACGCCGACCCGGAGGTGATGCGCTGGATCGGCGACGGCTCCACCCTCGACCTCGACCAGACGGCCGAGGCCATCGAGCGGTGGGAGGAGGAGTGGGACGAGGAGGGCTTCGGGCTGTTCGCCGTCGAGCTCCTGGGGTCCGGCGAGCTGATCGGCGTGGTCGGCCTCTCGGTCCCCGAACACCTCCCCGAGGCGCTGCCGGACGTCGAGATCACCTGGCGGCTCGGCCGCCAGTACTGGGGCCAGGGCTACGCCTCCGAGGCCGCCCAGGCCACCTTGGAGTTCGCCCTTCAGGACCGCGGCCTGGACCGGGTCGTCGCCATCAACCGGTCGGGCAACGACGATTCCGAGAACGTGATCCGCAAACTGGGCATGGTGCTGGAGCGCAACACCACGGACCCCCGCCACGGGCACCTCCTGCAGATCCACGGCATCGACCTCACGGAATACGAGGCCTGACCCGGCCCGCCGCATCAGCCGATCGGCCGACCCCGGGGTCGGCCGGTCCGCTCACGGGCTTCCGCAGCCGTCGTCGATCTGCTCCCCGGCCGGCGCCGGACGTCGCAGACGCTGATCGCCCTCGGCCTCAGCGCCAGGTGTTGGTGTCCGCGATCTCGCCGGTCTCCAGGTCGATACGGCCCTGGAAATCGCCCGCATTGCGCGTGACCATGATCACAAGCGGCCGGCCGTCCTGGGGGAAGGCGGTGTAGAAGCCATGAACGTCGTCCGGGTTCGGCAGCAGGTCGCGCGGCGGGTGCAGCCGGAAACGTTCCGAGCCGTCGGCTCGGTAGACCACCGCGTTGTCCGACGGGGTGAAGGGTGCGCCGTTGATGGCTTCCACCACCAGTACCAGCGTCTCTCCGTGCTCCCGCCACGCCAGGACGTCCTGTGGTGGCAGCTCGTACTGCTTCTCGACGTTCCCCGCAGGGCCGCTCCACCGGACTGTGGTGTCACCTCGGGTCCAGGCGACCACGACGTTGGGATCTGCTTCTGTCACTTGGGGATCTCCGTGGGTGGGCCGACTGGGATCAGCCGGGCTCGGTCTCCGAATTCCATGATCTCTATTTGAGTCCCGCCGCCGGGCAGATGGCCCAGCTTCGGGTCCATCTGGGGTCCGATGATGCTCTCCTGGACGAGGATCGGGTCACCGTCCGAGATGCGGTAGCGCTGCAGGAGCGAGACGTCATCCTTCCAGTCGGTACGGACGGCCAGCTGATCTCGGACGAACTGCTGGTTGGGGACGTCGTCGAAGGTACCGAACCCGCCCGGCCGGGTCTGGCCTTGCGAGATCACCATGTTGAACTCCTCGCCCGGCTTGGCGAAGCGCGCGAGGATCGGCGACCCCTCGAGGTGCGGGGGTTCACGCCTGGCCGGGGGAAGGGCCTTCTGTTCCTCACCCTTCTCCGGGCAGGGGCTGAGACCCAGCGGGTCCGCCCACACGAGCGGGTTGGTGACGTAGGCGACCGGGTTCGGGGCCGGCGCGAGCCCCAGCGGGTCACCCGTCAGGTAGCGGGCCGTCTCCGGGTCGTAGGTGCGGAAGTAGTTGTGATGGAGGCCGGTCTCCGGGTCGTGGTACTGGCCCGGAAAGCGCAGCGGGGTGTAGGCGGAGGCGTCCCGGTTCCAGCTCGTCGTGCCCCATACCGTCGAGCGGGTGCGCCAGGCGACCTCGCCCTGCTCGTCGATCAGCTCGGTCGGCGTGCCGACCAGGTCGGTGACGATGGCGAAGAACCGGCTGTCGATCTCCTCCTGCGAGACCTGTGAAGCCCTGCGTATGGACTCCACCTGGGTGAGCGCGTGCAGGCCGGAGTGCGTCCAGCTGAGCGTGACCTCGTGCGGGTTGCCCGCGGAGCGCGTCGTCTGCTCGATGAGGGTAGGGCCGTCCCACGTGAAGACGGTCTCCTCCACGACCTGGTCGAGCCCGTCCGGCTGCGCCGATGCTTCACGTGAAGGATCGGTCGACGCGAGCCGCTGCTTCGCGGCACGGCGGCCCAGCGCGTCGTAGCGGTAGCGCCAGCGCGTCCCGTCCGGGGTGGTCACCTCCGTGAGCCGATCGTCCGCATCCCACGTGTAGTGCCATGTGTCCGGCTTGCGGGAGAGCCGGGTCTTCTGCCGCAGGATCACGCGGCCCTGGGCGTCGTGCTCGTAGCGGACACGGCCCGCGCGGGTGATCCGCGTCCCGGTGTAGGCACGTTCACCGGTGGCCTCCGCGCCCAGCTGCTCCGGCCAGGCGGCCGAGGTCTGGTTGCCCGCCTCGTCGTAGGCGTAACGCTCCGACCAGGAGGCGGCGTTCACGGCCGTGACCCGGGAGGCCGCGTCCAGGGTGAAGGTCCGCGGCCCCGTCGCCTCGTCGTCGATCGCCAGCAGATTGCCGTCGGCGCGGTAGCTGTAGCCGCGGCGCAGCAGGGTGCGCTGGTCCGAGCCGGTGACGTGCCGGGTGGTGAGCCGGCCCACCGCGTCGAAGGTGTGGTGCAGCGCCGTGCTGTCGCCGATGCGCCGAGTCAGTTCACGCCCTGCCGCGTCCCGCTCGAAGGTCAGGGTCCGGCCCGAGGCGGTGATCTCGGTGCAGTGGCCGCCCGCGTCGTACGTCCAACGGGTCTCCGCCCCGGTGGGGGTGGTCATGCCGACCGGCCGGCTCAGCTCGTCGTACGCGTAGCGGACCGTACGGCCGTCGACCTGCTCCTCGACGAGCCGTCCGTGCCGGTCACGGATACGGAGCAGCCGGGTGCCGTCGGAGGAGACCGCCGCCGCCGGCAGGTCGAAGACGTCGAACTCGAACGTCGCGGTACCGGTGGGGGAGGTCTTGCGGATGATCCGGCCGAGCACGTCCCGCTCGTACGCGATCTCCTCGCCCAGCCCGTTCACGCGCGACCGCAGCCGCCCGGTCGGGTCGTAGGAGTAGGTCAGCGTCAGGCCGTCGAAGTCGGTCTCAGAGGTCAGCCGCCCCGCCGCGTCGTACACGTACTCCCAGGTCAGGCCCTGGGGGTTGCGTACGCCCGTCACCCGCAGCAACGCGTCGTAGGTGTACTCGTACCGTACGCCGTCGGGCCCGGTCCGGGCCGCGAGCAGGTCGAAATGGGTGTACTCGAAGCGGGTCACCCCGCCTGCCGGATCGGTGTAGGCGGTGCAGTTGCCCTCGCCGTCGTACGTCCACACCGACTCGGCGCCGTCCGGGTCCACCCGGCGGGCGGGACGGCCCTCCGGAGTCCACTCCACGGTTGTCACCCCGCCGAGCGGGTCGGTCACGCGCACTGGGCGGCCGAAGGCGTCGCGTTCGAACCGGGATGTAGCGCCGAGTGGGTCCGTGATCGTAACCGGCAGACCGGCCGCGTCGGTGGTGAAGCGGGTGACGGCGCCCAGCGGGTTGGTCACCGTGACGACGTGGCCGCGTTCGTCGTAGCCGAAGGTGGTGACGGCACCCGCCGAGGTGGTGAGCGAGGTGCGGTTGCCGCGTTCGTCGAAGGCCTGGCGGATGATCGTGCCGTCGGCATTGGCCACCCGTACCGGCAGGCCCAGTTCGTCGTACTCGGTGCCGGCGGTGCGGCCGTCGGGACGGATCGAGCGGGTGATACGGCCCGCCTCGTCGTATTCCTGGAGGGAGGTTGCGCCCAGCGGGTCGGTACGGCTGATCACACGCCCGGCGCTGTCGTACCGGTAGCGGGTGACGGCACCGAGGGGGTCGATTTCGGCGACGACCCGGCAGTGGTCGTCGATCACATAGCGGCGGGTGTGTCCATCGGCGGTGGTGACCGTGGTGACGCGGTGGCCGGTCTCCGGGTCGCGCGTGTCGTAGGTGAGGGTGAGGGAGAGGTGCCCCTCCGTACCGCCTTCCGCGATGCAGCGGTCCCGGTCGTCGTAGGCGTAGTCGTAGCGGCTGCCGTTGGTGTCGGTCCAGGAGGTGATCCGTCTGCGGTCGTCATAGGCCAGCTGCAGGGGCAGGCCGGAGGAGTTGGTGACCTCCGTCAGGTTCCCGTCGGTGTAGCCGTACGTCAGGACGCGCGGGCCACCGGTCAGATGGAGGGCGGTGATGCGGCCCTCGGCGGTGTCGAAACGCAGATGGTAGCCGCTGGAATGGGCTATCCCCAGTGGGGTGCCCGCGTGGTCGTACTCGAAGGTGATGAGGTTTCCGTTGCGGTCCTCCAACTGGGCGATCGGCGCGAGACCGGCCCCCTCACCGTCCCAGCCCGCCGCCGGCGAGAATCGGCGGATCCGGCCGGTCGCCGGGTCGGTCAGCGTCCAGTCGCCGTCCGGTGTGCGCTCCAGCGGATGGCGCGGCCCGGTCGCCGGAAGCACCGGGAGGCCGGGCGCCGGGTGCGGGTAGGCGACAAGGAGACCGTCTTCAGAGACCAGGACGACGCCCTCGGCATCGATCTCCAGGTGCTGGTCGATGGTGGAGGCCCACGACGGGCCGAACCAGCGGCCGGCCGTATACCCGGACTCCGCACGGCGCGTGAAGAGCAGTGGGAGCGTGCCAGGAAGGACCAGGTCGGTCTGCGGCAGGTACATCCGCCCGGTGGCGAGGTCGACCGGGTCGGTGGGGCCCTTGGTCTTGTCCCCGTCCGGGGTCTTGTGCACGTCCGGGCTGTCGCTGTCCAGCCCTTCGCGGCCAGGCCCCGTGGGTACGTCGTCGGCGAGTTTGGCGACCGACGCCGTCTTCTTGAGTGCGCCCAGGCCCTTGGTGCCAACGAGTTCGGGGATGAGTTTGCCGATGCCCTCGCTGGGGTCCTTCATGAACTCGTCGAGCATCTTCTTGCCCGCGCCCATGGGGTCGTTGGCCACCACGGCCAGGCCGGCGACCGTCGAGTTGAGGCTGGTCAGGTACTCGGCGGGGTGGGTGAGGTTGTACGGGTCCATCGGATTGACCGAGCGGACGAAGTTGGCCAGACCCGCCGTTCCCTTGATGACGCCGCCCGCCAGGTGGGTCTTGGCGAGGTCGAGGTAGTCCATGCCGTCTTTGAGCTGCTCTGCGTACGAGGGCTTGGGCGGGGCGGCGTCGCGGGCCGCGCGGACCGCAGTACGGGCCGTCTCGGCGACCTCGTTGCGCTGCTTGCGCGCGGTGTCGAGCTTGTCCTGGGCGGCCTTGGCCAGCGGAACGCCGGGGTCGGTGAATTGGTCCGACGGCCGCGGCGGCAGCGTGTCCTTCTTCGCCTCGACCGCGTCCTTGTAGTCGTCGATCGACTTGTTGTAGGCGTTGCGCGCGTCCTGCGAGACCTTCTTGGCCTTGTTGTACTCCTCCAGGGCCTCCTTGGCCTGGCCCTGTGCCCACTCCACGGTGTCCGCGAAGCGGCCCATCGCGTCACCGGCCTTGCCGAAGGCGTCGGCAGCCTTGAACCAGCGCGGCGGCTCCTTGGCTATCGCCTCGCGGAACGCGTCCGCCGACGCACCTTTCAGACCATCACCTCCCAGGCCCTTCAGCCCGTTGCCGACCATGGTGAAGGAGGACTTGAAGTCGTTCAGGTGCGAGACCTGCGCGCGGATCTTCGACACGCTGCCGTATACCAGCTTGTTCGGGTCCTCGGTCTGACCCAGCTCCAGCTCCGCGACGTCCGCACCGAGCTGGTTGGCGGCCGACCGGCTCTTGTCACGAATCCAGTCGCCCGCCTGGTCCAGACCGACGTCCTCCGCCACGTCGGCGACCTTGTCGCCGGTCCACTCGATCGCATCACCGACGTCCTCGGCCCGGTCCTCGACCCAGTCCTCCGCCGAGTCCGGTACGAAGTCCCTCCACCCCATCAGTTACCGCCGCCGCCGGCCTGGTCCAGCAGGTCCTTCAGTGAGCCGATCCTCCCGCTGGTGGTCACCTTGTCGCCGGTGTCCGACCAGGTCTGCTCGATGTCCTGCCGGCTCTTCTCGAAGGACTCCGCGCTGTAGTCCGGCTTGTAGACGTCCGCCCGCCAGATGTCGTCCCAGCTCTTCTTCTCGATCTCGTCCTCGCTCGCGTGCGGATTGCCGTACGCGGCGTTCGCGATGACTTTGAACGACCCCTCGAGGTACTGTTCTTCCTCCCACACCGTGCCCGCCGCGATCCCGAGGTTGCCGGCCAGCGCGCTGGCGTTCTGCACGAGACTGCGCACGCCCCATTCCCAGCGCTCGCAGAAGTCCTCGAAGTCGGTGGCCAGACCCATGTGCCCGGCCTCCATGCCCGTCATCGACAGATCACTGAAACCGGCGCCCTGGGAGGCGCCCGCCGCGTCGGAGGACTCGCGCAACTCGGCAATCGCCTTGCGCAGACCGTCCTGGACGTTCTTGACCGCCGCCGGCGAGACCTCGAGGTCCCCGTCACCCGCCATCAGACGGCATCCGCACGGTCGGGCTCGGCATCCACGGCGTACGCATCGGGCACGATGCCCACGACGGGCGGGAACAGCATCGAACCGGCCTCGTCCGCCACATCGACCGCCACACCGGTCGGGCCGTCGACCGTGGGAATCACCGCGTCGACGAGGCGGGCACCGAGGATGGAGAGGTACTCCCATTCGTGGGCGTTGGCACCGGCCCCGCGTGCCTCCGCGAAACGGGCCAGGGCTTCCTCGTCCGTGAAGGCGTAGATCCAGCGGACACCTCCCTGCCAGCCCGACATCAGACCGGCGTCCTCACCCTCGGACAGCGGCACGAGCAGTGCGGTGCGGCGGAATTCGCCGAGCAAGCGGCCCGAATGCCCCGATCCACCGCGCACGGCGGATATTTCCTCGGCCAGTCCCATGAAGCGCCCCGTTCTCCGAGGGCACCCGGCTCGGCAGCCCCCCATTCGCACTACGCTACCCAGGTGGGCAGCTCTCACCGAGCGCCGCCCCCTCCTCTGTACGATCGCCGTGCTTCGCGGCACGACCTTCGTCCCCGAGTCGCGCCGGGCCAGGAGACGGTTGACCTGTCCGAGGCGTTCCGTTCCTACGACCTACACCGCTGCCCACCCCAGCCCGAGGTCGGACAGCGCCTGGAGCTTGTCGGTGCTGGTCGGGGGCTGTTTCGAGGCGTGCGGCCACTGTCATGAATGCGGTAGGCGGGCCGCTTGGATGGTGGCGGGTGCTCCGAGGCGGTGATTGTCGGCGTGTTCCGGTGGGTGCGACGGGGATCGAGTGTTGGCGCGTCAAGCTTCCTGGGCTAGTGCCCCTGCTGTCCTGAGAAGAATGCATGCGTTCTGATCGCCGTGTGAGACGACCGCCGGGACGCCACCGGCGGGCAGCCAGGTCCCGACCCGGATGCGGGCGCGGCCGGACTCCCCGCCGATCTCGAAGGCGAGCGGCACCTTGCACTGGTAGAGGCTGACCGGCAGGTCCCGGGTGGGAGGTGCGGCGGCGGGCCCGTCGGTGCCCCGTCCGCGGGTGTCGGGGCGCACGGCCTCGTCCTTTGCGCCGCCGTCCGATGCCGTTGACGCGCATGAGCTCGCGCAGGACCACGGGGGCTCGGTGAAGCGGGTTCCGGGGCCGGGCCGGGGAGGCTCGAAAACCGCGCTGGAGGTCGTCGGGGTCCTCGGCGGTGAGTTCTTCGATCCCCATGGTCGATGTCCCTCGGTGCCCCTCGTGTCCGTGGGCCCCTTGGTGCCTCGCCGGCCCTCGCCAGCCTTCGCCGGCCCTCGCCGGCGCTTCGCAGCCCCGGGTGGGTCACTGCCTATGGCGGCCAGTCCGGCGGCGGCCCCGTGGGTGCGGTGAAGATTTGGAAGGCGACCCAAACGATCCACAGCGCGATGGCGGCCATGAAGACACCGGCGATGACCAGGAGGACCTTGGGGATCCCCTTGGCGGTGACGACCGCGCCGGTGGTCTGGTTCTCGACCCGCTTGACGCGGAAGGTCCCGGCTTTCATCGTGCCCTGGGCCCGCACCCAGTCGCCCTCGCCGAGCGCGCCCTCGAAGGTGAGGCCGCGCATCTCCACCGGGACGAGAGTCACCCGCTGGCCCGCGGCGTCGTAGCGCTCCACGCGGAAGGTCCAAACCGACTCGTAATCCGACTGTCCGCGCCGCTCGTTGCGCATCTGGAGGTTGCTTACCCGGCCCTCCACGGTGTGCCCCGCCGGTACCATCAGCTGGCGCGGCATGTCCTCGCGGCGCGGCGGGTCCTGACCACGGGGCGGGTCATGGCTGCCGGGCGGGTGGTCCGGGCGCGGCGGGTACGTCCCACCGACAGGTCCGCGGTCCGGGTTCCAACTGCCCCCCTGCGCGGTGTTCCCGCGGGGCGGATCGGCCGGGACGCCGAGGAGGGTACTGCCACAGCCGGGGCAGAACCGGGCGGCGGGCGGGGACTCGACCCCGCACTGACCACATTTCGCCGTGAAGTCGCCCATGCCGGCACCTGCCCCGTCCGACCCCCGGGCCCCCTATCGGTTCGGCACCATTCTATTCCCCGGCCGCGCCCGCCGCGCGAGCTGTCCCGCCCGCCCCCCGGTGCCGCCCGGCCGTTGCCCTTGAGTCTCCTCAACGGTCCCTGACCGATCAGCCGTTGATCACGGCGGGCCGGGCATGCATCGTGGGAGCCACGCGTCGGGCGGAGTTCCCTCCGCCGATCGGCGCGTACCTCACTTCCAGCTGCCTCCCGTCGTCGAAGGACGACATGACCGGCTGCCTGGCCTCATGGGACGCGCTGCGCGCTCCCGCTCTGGGACGACGCCCCGCCCGGTCGCGACCAGCACCAGCGCCTCGGCGTAGGTGCGGCAGGGTTCGGCGCACCTGCCGATCAGCCGTCCGCCCGGCGTTCCCCGGGGGGTGTGGACGTCGGTTCAGTGGTCGTACTTCCTTCGAGGACCTCGCGGGCGAGACTTTCATCCTCGTGGCCGGGTCCGCCCGCCGTCTCCCGCCCCGCCAGGGGGTGGCCCGCGGCCACGCACAGGTAGCGCGCACCGCGCGTGACCACGGCGCCGACCGTCAGATCCGGCTCGACGCCGAGCAGGAGCAGGCCAACCCGTGCACATCGTTCCTGCCGCGCGCCCGTCTGGCCGGTTTATCGTCGGGCAGTGCATGACGACCACTGCGGAGCAGATCGCCGGCGAGACGGCGGCTCTGGACCTGATGTGCGGCTACCTCACTCCGGATCCGGAGTGAGGCAGCGGCAGCGCTGAAGGCCGGGACGGTGTGTACGACGACGGCCGCGTACATGCGGCAACATGCCTCCGAGCTGCTGCGCGATGCCGTGCTCGCTGATCCCGACTTCTCGCCGCACCGGCGCGCGGTAAGAGGCCCGCGGGGATCACGTGGCTGGAGGGCGACGCGGACACGCGCCGGGTCGCGGTTGTCGGCCACGGGCGGCTACACCCGCGACGGCTACTGGAACGGCATCACGGTCGTCGACCTCGACGCGGGCGCCAGCCCTCTGTACATCGCCGTCCTGTGAGCCCGCTCAGGCGGAGCGGCCGCGGCGCAACCAGCGCCGCGGGGCGGGCGGTTCGGCGGCGGGTTCCGCGGGCGGTGCGGCAGCCGGTAGGGATGCCGTGAAGGGCGGCAGGGAGGTGAAGCCGTCGTGCAGGACCACGGTCGGAATGATCCGCGCGAGCGTCGTGCGTACCTGCGTGAGCGGATGGTCGGGGAACTGCGCGTCCCACTCCTCGCCGTCGGCCACGTGGTGCGGGAGCCCGCCCGCGATGTCCGCTCCATAGGGATGAGGGGTGAAGTACCGTTCCGGCCCGACCTGGTTGAGGACGCCGGCCTCCCGCATCCCGGTCATCCGGCCCTCGCCGGCCTGGACCTTCACCACCGTGCTGCAGCCGGCCTTCGGCACCGTCCAGGAGCCCAGGAAGACCTGGCCCTGCCCGTTCGGCCGCCGGACCTTGACCAGCTGCCGGACGGCCGGGACGGAGTCGACCTCACCGATCACGGCCTCGATCAGGCCCCCGCCGGCCTGGGCGACGGATCGGGCGAGCCCGTGCCGGAGGAGGTCGGGGCGGTCGAGCGGCGCCGGGAGGTCCGGTACGAGGTCGAAGAAGTGGACCGACAGGACGAGGCCCCGCTCGTCGGTCCACACGCCCGGTTCCCGCTCGGTGAAGCCGGTCAGGTCCATGCTGGTGATCGGAGTCATGACGGACATCATCACCGTAGCCGAGCGCATGGCCTCATGCGGGTCCGGTGCCCGGTGCCCCGGCCCCGCCGCCCGCGCGGATCGCGGCGAGGGCGGCGGCGTGCAGGGCGGCCGGGGCCCCGCGATGGGGCAGGGGGCTGCCCGTGAGGGTGTACCACTCGTCGGCGTCCTTGTACTGCACGTCGAACCGGACCAGCTCCCCGTCCGCCACGGTGGTGCGCAGCGTGAGAGGACCGGTGATGACGCCGACCTCGTCGGTCATGGCGCCGCCCGGGCCGGCGAGCACCTCGTCCTGCCACTGCTGTTCGTGCCGTCGGCTCATGAGGTACAGGTGTCCAGCATCGTGGTGAGCATCTTCTTCTCCGGCTCGGTGACGGTCAGCTCGTAGGTCGATTTGACGGCGGTCCAGGCCCGCCCGTACTGGCACCAGCTCGCGCGCTCCGGCGGCTGCCACAGGTCGGGGCTCTGGTCGCCCTTCGAACGGTTCGAGGACGCGGTGACCGCCAGCAGCTGAGGGTGGGTCAGGTCGTTGGCGAAGGCCTTGCGTCTGGCGGCGTCCCAGCGGGCCGCGCCGGAGCGCCAGCCCTCGGCGAGCGGCACCATGTGGTCGATGTCCATCTTCTTCGCGTCGGTGACGACCGCCCCGTCGTACAGGCTCTTCCAGGTCCCGGAGACCGCCTGGCACTCGGCGTCCCGCGCCACGTCGGCTCCGTCCCGCTCGAGCACCGTCTCGCGGGTGTCGCACTTGTCGCCCTGCTCCGACCAGTGCGTGAACTTGGCACGGCTGTAGCCGGCCATGGTGCCCGCCGGAGCGACCTTCAGGGCGGCCAACTGCGTACGGGCAACGGCGGTCGTCACCATGCCGGGCAGCACGTCCCCGCCGGCGGGTGCCCCGGCGGGCGGGGCAGCGGACGGGACGGCCTGAGTGGCCGACGGCTTCGCGTCCCCGCCGCCCGGCGCGGCCGGATCGGAGCAGCCGGCCGCGGCCGCCAGCAGCAAAGCCGCCAGGACCGCACCAGACCTGCGTATATGACGTCCCATAACCCACCCCGAGCCGGTACCGCTTCGCGCGCTGTCCCGGAAAGGCTACCCAGAACCGGACATTCAAGGTACCGAGGGCCCTCCGGCGGGCGTTGTCAGTGGCCCTCGCTAGTCTCCCGACATACCGCAGCTCACGGGGGGTCTGGCTCCCCCTGTCCGGGCTGCGTGAAACCGAACGGGACAGGCGGAGGGGCACGGCTGATGGCATGGCTGGCGGCGGGCGAGGGGTACGAGATCGCCCTGGTGGAGGGACGGGTGGCGGCGAGGTCCGCCACCGGCCGGACGGCGGGACGGCAGTTGAAGACGCTGCCCAAGGCGCTGAAGGACCATCCCGAGGTGGACCGGCTGCGACGGCTGGCCGAATGGCTCGACCGGCACGCCGCCGCCTGCATCGCCCAGGTCGACAGCTGGATGGTGTCCTCGCTGCCGGTGCCGACCGAACTCCTCGCCCGGGTCTGGCCGGACGAGGCCTGGCAGAGCGCCCTGCGCGACCTGGCCGTCGTCGGCGACGACCCGGACGAAGTGGGCTTCCTGCGGGACGCCACGGCGTCCGGTGAGCTGAAGGTGGTCAACCTCGACGGCGAGACCGTACGGCTCTCCCCGCGCACGGTGACCCTGCCCCACCCGGTGCTGCTGCCGGACCTCGACGACGTACGGGAGTTCGCGGCCGAGCTGGGCATCGTGCAGCAGGTCGAGCAGATCCACCGCGCCACCTGGCGCAAGCCGGCCGAGATCGGCGCCACCGCCACCGAGGTCCGCGACTACGCGGGCGGGGTCTTCCCCACCCGCTTCAGCCTCGCCGCCCGGGCGACCGGCCTCGGCTACCGGGTCTCCGGCGGCTACGCCACCTGCAAGGTCCGGGACTCGGGGTCCGCCGCGGAGGCGGCGGTGTGGATCGGCGAGCCCTACTACGAGGACGAGATGACGACCGGTGCCCTGAGCTGGCACGACGAGAACGGCCGGGCGCTGCGCCTGACGGCGGTCGGACCCGTGGCGTGGTCCGAGGGAATGCGGATGGCCGCGGCACTGTACGCCGGGCGCAAGATCGAGGAGGGCAAGGACGCGTGAGCACCAACCCGAGAGACACCGAGATGAACCAGGCCGAACTGCTGCTCCAGGCGGGCGCCGTACTGCCCCACGGCACCACGGGCGCCGGACCCGCCGCCGTCGCACTGACCGCCCGCTCCTACCGCCACCCCGGCCTCGGCGACGACCGCGTCGTCGTCCGGCTCGCGCCCGCCGAACTGGGCGCCGCCGAGGACCTCGCCGCCGGCTTCCTGGGACTCGTACGCGACGAGGGCGAGCCGCCCGTCGTGGGTCTGAGCCGGCGCCAGGCACTCGGCTTCCCCGAGTGGGTCCTCGTGCACCACCCCGAGGACGGCCACCACGCCCTGGCCGTGGTCCCCGAACTCGACCGGATCGCCCGGCAGGCCAAGACCAAGCCCAAGGCAGCCCTCGACGCCTGCCTCGAACTGGCCGGCCGCCTCGCCGCGTCCGTCCCGCACTTCCTGCCCCTCTTCCACGAGCAGGCGGCGCGCATCTTCCTCGCCGTCGAGAACACCACCTACGCCGCCCAGCTGTTCGGCCGCGCCCGCACCGCCGAGGCCCAGCACGGCCTTGCCATCGACGAGGACCGCCTCGACTCCGTCTTCCTCGAATTCGCCCTGGCCGGCGCCCTGCCGGTGAAGGTACTCACCGGTTACGGCAAGGCGCTGGCCGGCCGCGTCGCTCCCACCGAGGCCTACGAGCGCTTCCGCCGCCTGTGCGTACGCCGCACCGCCGGCGGCCTGCCGCCCTCCGCCCAGGCCGCCGTCGAACTGCGCCGCCTCGCCCGAGCCGCGGGCCTGACCGGCACCGAGGCCGAGCAGGACTACCTCGCGGAACTGCTGCCTCTGCCCGCCACCCTGCGCGCCGCGCTCGGCTGGTGGAAAGCCCACCGCAGCGCTCTCGTGGCCCTCGCCCGCCGCGTTCCCGCCGTACGGGGCACGCTCCTGGGGCTGACCCCGCCCAGCGGCGACGGAGGGGAGCTCACCGACCTGTGGCTGGACATCCTGGAGGAGTCCGGCGCCACCGCCGGACTGACCGGTGAGGACCTGCCCTCCGAGGAGCGCTGCGCCGACGGCACCACCGGGTGGCTCGAGCGCTTCCACACCGCCCGCCACGCCGGCTGGGGCCGGCGCTGCACGGCGCCGGTCCTCCTCGACGTCGTCGAGCGCTGCGCGGAGCAGATGCGCACCGAACTCGCCCGGCCCGGCCGGGAAGCGGGCCTGCGGGTGGGAGTCCAGGACGCCGACCTCCTCGACCTGCTGCTCGCACTCGAGCTCCCGGTCGCCGACCCCGCCCCCCAGGGCAGGAACAACCGGTACGACGCGCTGAACCTGTCGGGCTGGGCCGACTCCGAGCAGCGCCGCGACCTGCGCGCCCTCGCCGCGGACGAGCGGTTCCACCCGGCCTTCCGGCAGGCGCTCAACGCGCTGGGCGACGGCGGCGCCGACATCGTCCGGTGCGTCGCCGCCTCGGCCGGCGGCCGCCCCCTGCTCGCCGAGTGGGTGCGCGGTGTCGCCCGCGACTCCACCGCGGCGGGCCTGCCCGGAGTTCCCCAAGCCATCTCGCGCCTGGCCTGGCTGCCCGCCGAAGCCCTGGAACTCGCCCCCGGGGAAGTGGCCGCCGCGGCCGCCGCCGACCTGGCCGAGACCCTCGCCCGCACCCTGCGCGGCGGTCTCTTCGAAGAGCTGGTCTGGCCCTCCTGGGAGAGCGCGGTCGCCGAACTGGCCCCGGACAAGAACCGGAGCGGCCTGAGGGTGCAGGAGGCCTGGCCTTACCTGATCGTCGCCAACGCGGCCCAGGTCCGGGTCATCGACGCCGACTCCACCGTCCTCACGCACGACGTGCGTGTCCCCGCAGGCCAGCAGAACCGGTACGCATGCCACTACGTCGACGGTGAACTGCTGGTCTTCTGGGTCGACTGGAGCACCAACGAGGTCCAGGGCTACTGGCACACCTCGCCGGGCACCGTGCTCACCCTCGACGCCCGCCGCACCTACTGGTCGCTGCGATCCGAACACCTCAGCATGCCGCTCCCGGGCGGCGGCCGGGCAACCGGCGGTGGCGTCCTGCACCGCGGGGACACGAAACTGCCGGACGAGCGGCCCCTGCTGTCCGACGGCACCTCGTACTGGGCGTGGCAGCCCCGCGACCAGACGAACGAGAGCGGCTGGCGCGAGTACGACCCCGCCACCGGGACCCACGGCCGGTTCTCCCTGCCCGGATTCCTCGCCGACGCCCTGCACGGGCACCCCGACGACTCCCGGACCGCCGGGCACTCCAGCCTGCTGCGGCCCGTGCCCACCGTGGCGGGCTCCGTACTCGGCGCACCCGCCGGCGGACTGCTCGGCTGGCGTGTCGTCCGCATCCCCGGACACGGCTGGCAGGGAACGGACACCGGCGGCCGTACCGTCACCGTCCCCGAGGGCAGCGACAGGCCCGTGGCGGCACTCACCTTCCCCGGTGACGAGCGCCCGCGCGCCCTGACGCACCGCTGGCGCGAACTGAGCATCAGCGACCCCGACGGAGTCGTCACCGCCCAGTCGCGCGGCGACAGGCACAACGCTCCCTTCGCCACCGGCAGCGTGGACCTCCCGCCGCTCGACTTCTGGTACGCGCTGCGCCCGCGCGACGCCGAGGGCTCGGCAGCCCTCCGCACCGCCGACCGGGAAACCGTCGCCGCGCTGCTCAAGGCGGCCGCCGCGGCCGAGAAGGTCACCGACCTGCCCGGCCTGGTGAGTGCGGCCCTGCCGCAGGTCACCGCCCCGGAGCTGATCGGCGGCATCATCGAGGTACTGCGCTTCACCCTCATCCAGCAGAAGGCCCTGGACGCGATCGCCGCCCGGCTCCACCAGGACACCGCCCCCGCCGAGCGGCGCGAGCAGGGGCCCAGCGACCGGCTCCTCGCGGACGCGCTGAACGGGCTCATCGGCTCCGGCTACTACCACTGGGGCCCCGAGGGCGACTGCGCCCACCAGATCCTGAGCGAACTCGGCGCCGCCTGCGCGCGGACCGACGCCCCAGCGGTGCCCGGCAGGCTCCACTTCGACGCGCCCGCGCTGCCGTCCTACACCTTCCCGTGGACGCAGCTGCTCGACCAGCCCGCGGCCGTCGCCTACCGCGCCGTCGCGGCCTCGTCCACCGACGAACAGCGGGCGGCCCTCGTCACCCTGCTCGGCGCGGTGGACGCCCTCGGCCTGGCCTCCGCCGAGGGCTCGGCCGACCGCTGGCGCAGGGTGGTGATCCACCTCGACCGGCCGCACCTGACCGCGCCCGACGGCCTCGAACGCAACTCGTACCACCGCAGCATGCTCCCGCTCGGCGGCGGAGCCGTCCTCATGCTGACCGAGCACAGCCAATCCGTGCCCGACGGCCAGGAATACGGCGCCCTGTTCCACGACCCCACCGGCCGCTTCACCGTCCCCGGCCCCTACACCGCGCGCGGCGACGCACCGCTCGGCGACCGCGTCCGCGGCGCCCACTGGCTGGCCTCATTCCTCGACGCGGCCGCCGAGCACGGCCCGGCGCCCTTCCGCCCGGAGGCCGCGGAGGAGTTCGCCCGGCTCACCGGCGTCTCCGGCGCCCTCGCCCGCCTGGTGCTCGCCGGGCTCCCGCACGTCGACAGCCACGGGCGCAACTTCCTGCCGGCCGAACTGCGCGCCGCCCTCGGCGTCAAGGCCGCCGACGCCGCGTGCGCACGCGACGAACTCAAGAACCTCGACGCCGACGTGCGGCGTGCTCTGGTCGCGGCCCTGCTGCCCGCCGATCCGGCCCGGCTGTGGAGCGAGGGCCCCGACGTGGCCGCCGCCGCGCAGGTGTGGAACCGGTGCGTGGGCCGGCGTACCCCCGTACCCGACTGGCTGGCCACGGAGGCCGCGCGCGCCGTCCGCGGCGGATGGCCCGCGCACCGGGTCCTGGCCGCACTGCTCGACCCGGCGGCCTCCCGTGAGCTCTCCGTCGACGTGGCGTGGACCGTGAAGGGCGACCACGTGGAGCCCCGCGAGCCGGCCACCGGCGCCTTCACCGCTCCCGTCCTGACCGGAACCCTGGCCATGGCCGCCTGGCTGGCACACCGGCTGCCCGCCGGCGACCCCGTACGAGCGGCCCTGCCGCCCGTACTGACCGCCGTACGGCAGCGGCTCGCCGCACCCGAACTGCTCCTGGAGATCGGGCACTACACCAGCCTTCCCCACTTCAGGAAGGCGGCGGGCACCCCGACCGAGACCGGCGAGGGCTACGAGCGCTACGGCGCGGTCGTCATGGCCACCCACGACGACCAGCCCAAGCCCGCACTGCGCCCGGCGCTGCTCGACTCCACCGGCTCCGACCCCTACCTGCCGGCGTTGCGCGGAGACGACCAGCGGCCCTCCGGTGTCGAGTCCGCCCTGCGGACCGCCCACGACCCGCGCTTCGCCGCGCTGCTCGCCGACCCCGGAGCGCCGGCGGCGGGAACGGTCGGCAAGGACGGCACCTGGTGGCCGCAGGACCCGACCCGCTCCGTTCCCGAGCTGGTGGAGGAGGTGAGCGCCGAGTACGCTCTCGGCGCCGACGCGGCCGCCCTGTACCTCGCGCTGCTCGCCATGCCCGACCCCACCGACCGCAACATCGCGCGGTGGACGGGCTGGAAGCCCGCCCGGCTCAAGGCCGCCCGCGCCGCACTGGCCGCCACCGATCTGGTGGTGGAGGCAGGGCGGAGCCGGGCCGGACGCACGCTGTTCCTGCCGGGCGGGTGGACCGACCTGTCCTCCCCGACGCTGCCGGTGGAGCAGTGGAAGCTTCCGATGTACGGCCTGACCGCCGGCGACCGGCCGCTGCTGGGAGTCCTGGTGCCGGCCGAACCGGCCGCGGAGCTGTACCGACGGGCCTGGCAGCGGGTGCGCGAGGGCGACGTACCGCGCTTCGCGGAACTCAAGGTGAAGCGCACCCGGACCCGCCGCCGCTGACGTCAACCGTCCGCCTCCGGCGCGGCGCACCCCACCGCGGGTGCGCCGCGCCCTCCGGACCACCTCGCCGTCCACAGAGCCACACAGCCACAGAGCCACACAGCCACAGCCCTGAGCCCAGAGCGCACAGCACACATCCAGAGGAACCTGATGACCGTCACCGCACCATCCGTACCCGCCTCCCGGCAGGTGCTCCCCGCCGAGGAGCGGTACGCCGCCGAGCTCGACTTCCTCGCAGCGCAGGACCCCGGCCCCCGGCCCCCCGGCTGGGCGCTGACCCCGCGCGCCGTCGTCACCTTCGTCTGCGGCAGCGACGGAGCCGAGCTGGCCCTGCCCAAGCGCCGCGCCGGCCTCCCCGCCAAGCTGGCCATCGCCCCCAAGTTCGTCGGCGAGCGCGCCCTCGTGGAGCGTTGCGTCGTCACCCTCGCCGGAGAGCGCGGCCTGCTCCTCACCGGCGAGCCCGGCACCGCCAAGTCGATGCTGTCCGAGCTGCTCGCGGCGGCCGTCAGCGGCACCAGCGCCCTCACCGTCCAGGGCACGGCCGGCACGACGGAGGACGCCTTCCGCTACGGCTGGAACTACGCGCTGCTGCTGGCCCAGGGGCCGAGTTCGGGAGCGCTGGTCGACTCGCCGGTGCTCTCCGCCATGCGCACCGGGCGGGTGGTCCGCGTCGAGGAGATCACCCGCTGCCTGCCCGAGGTGCAGGACGCCCTGGTCTCGATCCTGTCCGACCGGCGGGTCAGCGTGCCCGAACTGACCGCCACCGAGGACGCGGTGGTCTCCGCCGCCCCCGGCTTCACCGTCATCGCCACCGCCAACCTGCGCGACCGCGGCGTCTCCGAGATGTCCGCCGCCCTCAAGCGGCGCTTCAACTTCGAGACCGTCGCGCCGATCGCGGACGCGGACGCGGAAGCCACGCTGATCCGCCGCCAGGCGGTCGCCGCCGTCCAGCGGGCCGGCGCCGCCTTCGGGGTCGACGACGCCGTGCTCGACGCGCTCGTCACCGTCTTCCGGGACCTGCGCTCGGGACGTTCCGCAGAGGGCTGGGACGTGGAGCGCCCCGGTACCGTCATGTCCACCGCCGAAGCCGTGCAGGTGGCCGCCTCCCTGGGGGTCGCCGCCGCGTACCTGCCGGGCGGGGACGTACTGGACCTGCTGCCGGGGCACCTCCTGGGGGTGGTCCGCAAGGACGACCCCGCCGACCACGGCCGCCTCCTCGGCTACTGGGACGGCCCGGTCCGCCGCCGGGCCGAGGACGGCTCGGCGATGTGGCGCCGTCTGTGGGACCTGCGCGGGAGCCTGCGTTGACGCACACCGACCCGCGTGCCGCGGTGGACGCCCTCGCCGCGGCCCGTGAGCCCTACCTGATCGGGGTGCGCCACCACAGCCCCGCACTGGCCGCGGTGGTCCCCGCCCTGCTGGACGCCTCGGGCGCCGACCTGGTCTGCGTCGAAATCCCGGCCGACTTCCAGCCGTGGCTGGAGCAGCTGGCCGACCCGGAGACCGTCGCCCCGGTCGCCCTGGCGGGCACGGGCCAGGACGGCCGGCTGGCCTTCTACCCGTTCGCGGACTTCTCCCCGGAACTGGCCGCGATCCGCTGGGCCCGCGAAACGGGCGCGTCCGTCGTCTGCTGCGACCTCCCGCTGACCGACCGGGGCTGGACCGCGGAGGCCTCCCTGTCGGCCCCCGCCCCCGGCAGAACCGGTGCCGCCGGACCGGACACCGGCACGGCACCGGACCCGGACCAGGCGCCCGACGCGCCGAGCGTCCCGGCAACGGACCCTGCGGCGGGCACCCGCACGGATTCCGGTGCGGCCCCGGGGCCGGAGGCGGTCGTGGACCGGGTCGGGGATTCCGGCTCCGGTACGGACTCGGGCCCGTCTTCCGACCCGGAACACGAGGCGCGGCGGCGTTCGTTCGCGGAGGCACTCACCGCCGCCGGAACCGGCCGCGACGGCGACGATCTGTGGGACCGTGCCGTCGAGGTTCTCGCACCGGGCTGCTCCCCGGAGGCCGTACGACGTGCGGCGCTCGGCGTCGGCTGGGCGCTGCGCGCGGACACGACCGCCGTCCCGGCGACGGACCTGGCCCGCGAGGCACACATGCGGAGCGTGATCGCGGGCGCCGTCGGCGCGGGCCGTCGCGTGGCCGCGGTGATCGGCGCGTTCCACGCGCCGGCGCTCCCCGGAATCGATCCGGCCGATCCCCATACTCATACCCATCCCGCTATCGATTCCGCCGCCGACTCCGAGCCCGCCTGCGGCGCTGGCACGGCCCTCGGGCCGCATGCGGCGTGCGTTCCGGGGACGGGGACGGGGACAGGGACGGGGACCGAGGCAGGGGCCGCGTCAGGCACGCGCCCCGCCGCCGCCGACACCCCGGCCGTGCCGGGACCCCGGCACGGCCGAATCATCGCCTCCGGCGAGCCTCCTGCCGCGGCGCCCGGGCGTGCCGGCGAGCCTTGCGGCACAAGCGCCTCCGGTCCGGCGTCCCCGGGGGCCGGTGAGCCGTCCCGCGTGGGCGCGGCCCGTACGGCGATCCCAGACTCCGGTGAGCCGTCCCGCGCGGGCGCCTCCGGCACGGCCGGCGTCGGGTCCGCCCCGGCGGGCGGAGCCGGCGGGGCCGGCGCGGACGTGGACCGGCCCGTCACCTCCTTGGTGCCGTACTCCTTCGACCTGCTCGACTCCCGCTCCGGCTACCCCGCCGGAATCCGGGACCCCCTCTGGCAGCAGGCCGTCATGGAAGCCGGCGGTGACCCCGGTCGGGTCCGGGAGGCGGCCTCCGTCGCCCTCACCCGGCTCTGCCGGGAGCTGCGCCGCGCCGGGCACACCGCCGGCACCGGCGAGGCCGCCGAGACCCTGCGGCTCGCCTGCGACCTCGCCGTCCTGCGCGGGCTCCCCGCACCCGGCCGCGGCGAACTCCTCGAGGCCGTCACCACCGTCCTCGGCCAGGGCGAACCGCTCGGCCGCGGCCGCGCGCTGGCCCGCGCCCTCGAGGCCGTGCTCGTCGGCACCGCCCGCGGGCGGATCACCCCGCACGCCCCCCGTTCCGGCCTCGGCCCCTCCGTCGAGGCCGAGCTGACGGAACTGCGGCTGCCCGGCCCCGACGAGCCCGCCGCCCGCGAGATCCGCCTCGACCCGCTCCGCTCGGCCCTCGACGGCCGCCGCGAGGTCCTGCTGCAACGGCTCCTGGTGTGCGGCGCCTCCTACGGCGAGCCCCTCACCGTCGCCGCCACCGGCGACGGCACCGCCCTCGGCACCAAGTGGCGGCTGTCCTGGACGCCGTCCGTCCCGGCCCGGCTCGACCTTGCCGGAGTCCGCGGTGTCACCGCCGCCCAGGCGGCCGCCGGAACACTGCGCGACACCGCCCGCCGCGCCGCCGCCGACGGCGGCCCGACCCCGGCGCAGATCCTCGCAGGGCTGGCCGCCGCCGCGCGGTGCGATCTGCCCGCGCTGGTCGGCGTACGCCTCCACGAGGCGGCCACCGCCCTGCCGCAGACGGCGACGCTGCCCGAACTCCTCGACGCCATCGACCTCCTGGAAGCCCTCCACCGCGGCCACCTACCCGGTACCTCCGCCGCGTCCCGGGCCGCTTCAGCCGCCCTCACCGGTGACCTCCTGGAGGCGGCCGTGCGCTCCCTGCCCGGCCTCGCGGGCAGCGACGACCCGGCCGACGCGGCCGCCCTCGTGGCCCTCGCCGACCGCGCCGCCGCCCACCACCTCGGTCTGCGCACGGACGACGCCCTCGCCGCCCTGGCCGCCTCCGCGTCCCCGCTGATGCAGGGCGCGGCCCTGGCCGTACGGGTCCTGCTCGACCTCGACGCGGCCGCCGAGCTCGGTGGCCGCGCCGCCGGATGGATCGACGGCGCGGGCACCGCCGACAGCCGGCGCGCCCTGACCCGGCGGCTCGCCGGAGTCCTCACCGCCGCCGGCCCCCTGCTCCAGTCCTCCCCGGCCGCCCTCACCCCGCTCCTCGACCGCGTCGAGCACCTCGCCGACCAGGACTTCCTCGACCGGCTGCCCGCTCTGCGCGGCGGCTTCGACGCTCTCTCGCCCGCCGCCCGCGACCGGCTGCTCGACACCGTCACCGAGCGGCTCGGCGACCGGTTCGACCTCACGCTCGACGCGTCGCCCGCCCTGCTCGCCCTCTGGGCCGCCGCCGACGCCGCCGGACTCGCCGCGCTCAAGGCCCTCCCGCTGCCCGGGACGGGCGCACCGGCCGCCGCGGCTCCGGAAATCCCCGACGCCCCCCGCCCTGCGGCCCCCGAAGCCGACGGCCGGCGGCTCGCCCCCGCCGACCGCTGGCGGCTGCTGCTCGGCCGCGAGCGCGACCGGCTCCCCACCGGCGCCCGCCGCTACGCCCACGCACTGGACGAGCTGTACGGCGCCGGGCGCGGCGAAGGAGCCGGCGACCTCGACGGAGGCCAGGGACCGGGCCGGGGCGGTGGCCAGGAGGCCTCCTTCCCCACCGCCCGGGAGTGGTCGCAGGAGCTGGAAGCACTGTTCGGCGCCGACGTACGGGAGGAGGTGCTCGCCGGAGCGGCCGAAGCGGGCCGCACCGACGTGCTGGCCCAGCTCGACCCGGCATCCGTACGGCCCTCCGTGGAACTGCTCAGCTCCGTCCTGTCCCTCGCCGGCGGGCTGCCGGAGGCCCAACTCGCCTCGCTGCGCCCCCTGGTCAGACGACTGGTCGACGAACTCGCCAAGGAACTGGCCACCCGACTGCGACCGGCCCTCTCCGGCCTCGCCACCCCGCGCCCCACTCGCCGCCCCGGCGGCAGACTCGACCTGGACCGCACCCTGCGCGCCAACCTCGCGCACACCCGGCGCCGGGCCGACGGCAGCGTGGTCGTCGTACCGGAGCGGCCCGTCTTCAGCACCCGGGCGAGCCGCGAGGCCGACTGGCGGCTGGTCCTGGTCGTCGACGTCTCCGGCTCCATGGAGGCGTCCGTCATCTGGTCGGCCCTGACCGCGGCCGTGCTGGGCGGCGTACCGACCCTGTCCACCCACTTCCTCGCGTTCTCCACGCAGGTCGTGGACCTCACCGACCGGGTCGACGACCCGCTCTCGCTGCTCCTGGAGGTCCGCGTCGGCGGCGGAACGCACATCGCCGCCGGTCTCGCGCACGCCCGCTCCCTGATCACCGTCCCGAGCCGCACCCTTGTCGTGGTGGTCAGCGACTTCGAGGAGGGCGCCCCGATCGGCGGGCTCCTCGGGGAGGTCCGCGCGCTCGCCGCCTCCGGCGCCCACCTGCTGGGCTGCGCCGCGCTCGACGACGCGGGCACGCCCCGCTACTCGGTCCCGGTCGCGCGGCAACTCGTGGCGGCCGGCATGCCCGTGGCCGCCCTCAGCCCCCTCGCCCTCGCCCGCTGGGTGGGCGACCGCCTCCGTGGAGAGTCCCGTTGAGCACCGAACTGCCACCCGTCGCCCCCGAGGTGCTCGCCGAAGCGGTCGAGAACCTCACCGCCCGCCTGCGCAAAAAACTGGACGATGCCATCGCGGGCTGCACGGCGGCCGCCACCCGCGCGGCGGACGGAAGCGTCACCGTCCGCTTCGGCGAGGACGCCGTCGTCACCCTGCGCCCGGGTCCGGCGGGCACGGTCACCGAGGCCGGACTCGCCACGTGCACCTGCCTGTTGGCGCCCCGCTGCCTGCACCGGGCCGCGGCCCTGGGCGCCGCCCCGATCGCGGACGCGGCGCCGCAGCCGGACCCGGAGCCGGAGCCGGCCACCGCGGCCGAGTCCACCGGGCACGCCGATCCCACGGCCCACGCCGCGCCGGCCGCGCCCGCGCCGTCGCTCACCGAAGCCCAGCTCGGAGCAGCGGCCGCCCTCTGGCAGGTGGCCGCCGAAGCCCTCGCCGCCGGCGTCACGGCCGGGGGAGCCGTGGTCCAGGCCGAGCTGCTGCGCGCCGCGCACACCGCCCGCCTCGCCGGGCTGCCGCGCGCCGAGGCGGCCGCCCTCCGGGTCGTACGCGGGCTGCGCGCCGCCCGGGAACGCCGGGCCGCCCAGCGTCTCGCGGCCCTCACCGAAGCCTTCCGCGAACTCCTGCACACCGCCGGAGTCCTGGCCTCCGGCTCGGCGGACCCCGCGCTCACCGGCACCGCCCGCCGCGCCTACGCGCAGGGCGGCAGCCTCCAGGTACTCGGCCTGTGCCGGGAACCCGTGCTCTCCGCCACCGGATACGGCGGAGTGGTCACCCACCTGCTGGCCCCCGACGGCGCCCGCTACTCGGTCGCCGACGTCCGCCCCGGCGGCCTGGCCCGCGCCCGCGGAGCCGGCCGCGCCTCCGTCGCCCTCGGCGGCGCCACCCTCGACCACGCCGGACTCGCGCGCGGGGGTCTGCGTATCGTCGGCGCGACGGTCTCGCCCGAGGGGCGGCTCGGCGCCGGACGCGGGGTCAGGGCGACCCCGCTGCCCGGCACCCCCTGGACCGAGCAGCCCGCGGCGGCGCTCTTCGCCCGCCCGGCGGCCGAGGCCGTCGCCGAACTGCTGGCCGACCCGGACGCAGCCGAATCCGCGCTGCTCGGCTGCGACGTCACGGTCGTCGGCGCGGCCGGCGAACACCTCCTCGTCCGCGAGACGCGACCGGACGCGCCCCTGCTGCGGCTGCTGCCCGCCCACCCGCACCCGGAGCTACGGCACACGGAGAACCTGCGCCGCATCGCCTCGTACCCCGGCCTCCTGCTCCGCGTGCTCGGCCGCCCCGACCTGGACCGCGCCGCCACGCTGCGCCCCGTCGCCGTCGGCCCGGTGCCCGGCGCGCCGTACACGCTGCGGCTGCCCGAGGAGTGGCTGGGCCGCGCCGACCTCGGCTACGACCGCCTCCAGGGCGTGCACTTCCCGCCGCGTGACGCGGCCCCAGAACCGGTCCCGGCAGCCGACGGCCCGGACCCGCTCGCCGACTCCCCGCTGTGGCGAGTGCGCCGCCTGCTGGAGACCGGAGTCGCGGGCGGCCGCCGCGCCGTCGCCGAGGCGGCCCGCGGTGCGGCGCCGCTGGCCTCGGCCTCCTACGGCCCATTGCGCCGGGCCGGGCTCACCGCTGCGGCGGATCTGACCGCCGCGCTCGCCGCCGAGGCCGACCGCCGCCCCCGCGACGCCTTCGGCCGCCTCGCCGACCCCTCGCCCGACGGTTACGCGTGGGCCTGGCTGGCCGCGGCCACCCACCTCGCCGCGGCGGAACGCTCCCTGGTCGCCGCGTCCTGGGCCGCTACCCCGAGCGGAGCCACGCCCGCAGCGCGGTGAAGTCGGCGTCGCCCAGCCCCCGGCCGGCATCGACGCGGTGCAGCAGCGCCCGGCCGGAGTGGCGGGCGGCCACCCAGGCGCGGTCGGCGCCGGTGATCTCGTCGTCGACCCAGATGAAAGGCCGTCCGCCTGCGTGGTCGAGGAGGGCGGGAGTCTTCCAGTGGATCCCGCCCCGCCCGTCCTCGTCGGACGGCTCCGGCCAGTCCATCACGGCCAGCTCCGGCAGGCCGAGCCGCGGCGCGACGCTCTCGTTGGCCTCCGCCCCCCAGGTCGTGGCCCACACCAGCTCGCACGCCAGCGCCGCCAGCCGCGGCCCGAGCGTGGGATCGACCCGGGCGAGCAGGGGATTGGCGTCGTCCCCGGGCGGATAGGGGCCCGCCCCGAACGGGATGAGCGGACCGTCGACGTCGAGGTAGAGGAGGGGACGGTCGGCCGTGGAACCGGTCATGACGCCACCGTAGTCCTCCAGCGCGCGGGGCAGACGAACCCCTCGTGCCGGCGTAAGGAGCAGTCCCGTACGACGTCGAGGAGGTCGTCGGCCGCCTCCGGGCCCGGGTCGCCGCGCTGTTCGTCGGACGGCGGCACGAGGTCTACGGCGAGAAGGGGACCCTCACCGTCCGCACCGGCGAACGCACCGTCGTCACCGAGAAGTGGTGCCCCCCGGCCACCGCTCGTCCCAGAGCGCGCAGTGGTGTGCGGCCCGCGCGTCCACGGTACGGATCCCGTCCGCTCCCGGCGCCAGCGAGAGCACCGAGGCCGCCGACCGGTCGCGCGGCCAGGCCGGGGCGCCCGGCGCCGCGGGAACGCCGGTGCGGGCGAAGCCCGTCCAGTAGGCGGTCATCCGGTCCGCGAGCTGCCGCTGAGGGCCGGTCAGGGGCGCCATCGTGAACAGGTAGGGCAGTTCGAAGCCGTGGGACGCACCGTACGGCAGCCCCGGAGCCTGCGGGAGGCCGGTGAAGTCGGGTGCGTTCCGGTCGCTGAACCGGTAGGTGTACGCCGGCACGTGCCGGCCCAGCGACGCGGCGTCGCGCAGCGTCGGGCAGATGAACGACGCATCGGTCAGCACGGTGGCCCACGCCACCGCCGGGGTCGGGTACGCCGCCGCCGGATAGCGGGCCTCGACGGCACGGGCGGTCGAGGCGTCGAAGGACAGCTCCAGCCGGGACCGGTACGCGTCTTCGTCGCCGATCGGATGGGCCGCCAGCGTCTGCGCGAGGAAGAGGCGCACCTCGTCCTGGGTGGCGCCCTGCAGCACCGGCACCCGGTGGAACCGCCCGGCCTCCAGCGCCCGCCGCGGCTCCAGCGGCAGCGTGCTGTTGCCGTAGGACACCAGGGAGAAGCGTTGCATCAGTTCGGCGGTCGCGAGGGAGCCGGTGTCCAGCCGGCGCAGACAGTCCAGCACACCGGTCGGCCCGTCGCAGCCGAGCCGGGCTGCCGCCAGGGTGCCGTCCGCGACCGTTCGCCGCTCGGGCACGAACGGCTCGTACGTGCCCAGGCCGGGCAGCAGGGCCCGCGGCGGCATCGTGGTCGAGCACGAGCCGCTCTGCACGATCGCCTTGTGGAACAGGCCCGCCGAGGCCGGGGACGTGAGGTGCGCGCAGACGCTGAGGGCCCCGGCCGATTCACCGAACACGGTGACGTTGCGCGGGTCCGCGCCGAAGCGCTCCGCGTTCGCCCGTACCCAGCGCAGGGCCGCCCGCTGGTCCGCAAGGGCGAAACCGGGGGCCCCGCCGAGCTCCGGATGGCCGAACAGGCCGAACACGCCCAGCCGGTAGTTGACGGTCACGACCACGGCGTCGCCCTGGACGGCCAGGCGGTCGGGCCGGTAGAGATCGCCCGCACCGCTGAAGAAGCCGCCGCCGTGGAACCAGACCATGACGGGGCGCAGCCGCCCTCCGGCGCCCCGGCCCGGAGGAGCGGTGACGTTGAGGTACAGGCAGTCCTCGGAGCCGTTCGGCCCGCCGGGCCCGACCGCCGGCAGCTGCACACAGCGGGAACCGGCGGCCCCGGCGTCGCGCACGCCCTGCCACCGGGGCGCCGGCTCCGGGAGCCGCCAGCGCAGGGGGCCGGTCGGCGGAGCCGCGAAGGGGATGCCCTCGAAGGTGCTGTACGCGCCGTGGGACCGGCCGCGTACCGGCCCCCGGTCGGTGTCGACCACGGGATGATCCGCACCGGCGGCAGCCCCCACCAGCATCAGTACGACGGGCAGGAGGAGCGCGCACCTGCGTCGGACCTTGCGAAAGTCGGGCACGGCCGACGCCCTTTCCCCGTGGGGCGCGGCGGGAGACACCCGTTTGCGCGCCCCGAATGGCGCAGTGAGCGGAAGTGGCACTCAATGTAACAAAGCGTGCGCTTCCCATGACGCACGATGACCGGCGCGCGATGTGTAGACCCGCGCGTCGGCGAACGGAGCTTTCCATGAATGACCCCATCATCCTCGCGTCGGCGCAACACGAAGACCGCCGTGAGACCCCCGACCCTCACATACCGGACGAGCCGAACACACAGCCCCTGCGGACCCTGCTGGAGACGGCGGCCACCTGCCGTCCCGTCGAGGAGGTCACCGCATTGGTGAGCCTCCTCAAGGAGGGCGGCCGACTGCCCGACGCCGGGCACGACGCGCTGCGCGCGGCCGCCGTCACCCGTCCCGTGCAGGACGTACGACGGATGGTCACCCTCCTGGGTGAGCACCCGCACGAGGTGGTCGAGGCGGACATCACGCTGCGCGCCGCCGCGGTGGGACGGTCCATCGAGGACGTGGCCCTGCTGGTGGCCATCCTCGGCAAGGACGACCCCGGCGCCCCGGAGCAGCAAAGCCACGCCGGGTCCGCCGGGTCCGCCGGGTCCGCCCGGCCCGTCAAGTCCGTCGCGTCCGCCGGGCCGGCCGGCCCGGACGAGGAGCCCTTCCAGGAGCCGTACGAGCCGTCGTACGAGCCGCCGTACGCGGCGCTCCACGACGCGCCGTACCAGAAGCCGCCCCGCCGTCGGCGCACCGCACCCGGCGACGGCGAAGTGGCCGGCTCCCCGGTCCTGCGCCACGTACTGCGCTGGCCCGTGGCGATCGCCCTGCTGGTCAGCGGCGCTCTGCACCTGCCGGACGACCTGACGGCCCTGCCGTCCGCGGCCCCCGTCGTCTACCTGCCCCTCCTCGTCACCGTGCTCTGCCTGGGAATCGGCGTACTGGTGGCGCTCCGGGACACCACGGCCGTGTGGCGGGCCGGCGCGGCCGCCGCCCTGGGCGTCGTCGCCCTGCACGTGCTCGGCGGGTCGGCCGGCTTCGACCCGCTGGAGGCAACCGTGGGTGGTCCCCCGGCCTGGGCGGGCGTCACCGTCGTGCTGAGCGCGGCGGCCGCCGCGGTCCTCGCCGGCCTGGCTCTGAGGAACCGCCGGGAGAGCTCGGCCTGACCGGCCTGCGCCCCCGCCCCACCGGCACCCCGCGCCCTGTGCGCGGGGTGCCGTGTCACGCGAGCAGGTTCACCGCCCCCGTGAACACGCGCGGAAGCCGGGCGGCCGCCGGGACGATCCGGCGCGCGAGCCGCGGCCGGTGGCGGGCCCACAGCAGCGAGGTGGTGAGGGCGCGGTAGCTGCGCGACAGGTCCCGCCAGGCCTGCTCGTAGGCCTGCGGCCGCCCCGCCCGTACACAGCGCACCAGTTCGCCCGCCGCCGTCACGGCCAGGGTGACGCCCTCACCGGTCAGCGCGTCGACGTACCCCGCCGCGTCCCCCACGAACAGCACGCGCCCCGCCACCCGTACCCGGGCCCTCTGGCGCAGCGGCCCGGCCCCGCGCACCGCCGTACCGGCATCGGCGGCCAGCCGCGCCGCCAGCAGCGGGAAGCGGGCGAGCTGGACGTCGAACGGGGCCTGCTCGCTCGTGAGGAGGGCGACGCCGATCCGGTCGGGCGCCAGCGGGGTGACGTAGGCCTCGCACCGCGCCGACCAGTGCACCTCGACGAGGTCGCTCCAGGGTGCTACCTCGTAGTGGCGGCGCAGCCCGTAGCGCGCCGGCCGCCGGGGTGCGAGCGGCGCCGACAGGCCGAGCCCGCGCCGGACGGGGGAGTGCAGGCCGTCCGCGGCGACGAGGTACCGGGCGGTGAGGCCCGCCGCGCTGACGTGGTGGACGTCCTGGCGTACCTGGTCGACGCGTTGCCGCACGACCCGTACGCCGAGCTGCGCGGCGCGTTCGGCCAGCGCGGCCTGCAGCACGGTGCGCCGGGCGCCGAGGCCGGGGCCGGACCGGAAGAGGCCCTCCGCCTGACGGCCGCTCACGCCGTCGACGTAGCGGATGCCGTGGAACGGCTGCCCGGCCACGGGCACACCCAGCTCCAGGAGGCGCCGTACGGCGCCCGGCATCAGGCCCTCCCCGCAGGCCTTGTCGATGGGGGTGGGCCTCGGCTCCACGACCACGACCTCCAGCCCGGCGAGGGCGCCGTGGATGGCGGTGGCCAGCCCGGCGGGACCACCGCCGGCGATCAGCAGGTCGATCACGACATGCTGCCCGCCGACGGGACGGAGGAGGGCGCGCGCAGCCGGCCGCCGTCCGTCAGTGCGGCGTCCTCGCAGCCGATCCGCACCCGCAGCAGCACCAGGTTGAGCACGGTGAAGCCGACCGCGGTCGCCCAGGCCGTGTGCACCAGCGGCAGCGCGATCCCTTCCGCGACCACCGCCACGTAGTTGGGGTGGCGCAGCAGCCGGTACGGTCCCGCCTCCACCAGCGGCAGTCCGGGCACGACGAGCACCCGGGTGTTCCAGCGCTTCCCGAGGGTGGCGATGCACCACCAGCGAAGGCCCTGGGCGGCCACGGCGACGGCCAGGGCCGACCAGCCGAGCAGCGGGACGAACGGACGGCCGAACACCCAGGGTTCCACCACGCAGCCCACCAGCAGCGCGGTGTGCAGGGCGACCATGGCCGGGTAGTGGCCGCGGCCGTACTCGCGGCCTCCCCGCGCCAGGCTCCACGCGGTGTGGCGGCGGGCCGTCACCAGCTCGGCGAGGCGTTCGGCGGCGACGAGGCCGATGAGCAGCAGGTACGGGGTCAGTGAGCTGAGGGAGGTGAGGGAGGTCGGGACGTTCAGCGAGGGGAGCGAGGTCAGGGAGGTCGGGGAGGTCGGGACGACGTTCAAGAAGTTCATGGAGTTCACCCGGGTCACCAGCGCAGGAGGACGAGTTCGGAGGCGAAGCCCGGACCGAAGGCGAGCATCAGCCCGACCGATCCGGGAGGGGGCGGTCCCGCGCTCTGGACGCCGTCCAGGATGTGCAGGACCGAGGCGGAGGAGAGGTTCCCGACGGCCGCCAGCGACCGGCGACTCGCCGCGAAGGCCGGCTCCGCCAGGCCCAGCGCGTCCGAGAGCGCGTCGAGGATCTTGGGGCCGCCGGGATGGCAGATCCACGCGTCGACGTCCGCGGGCTTGAGGTCGTGGGCGGCGAGGAAGGTCTCGACCTCCTCGGCCACGTGCAGCCTGACCAGGTCGGGCAGTTCGCGGCCCAGCACCATGCGCATGCCCCAGTGGCCGATGTCCCAGCCGAGGAGGTGTTCGGTGCCGGGGTAGAGGCGGCTGCGGGCCGCCACCACCTCGGGTCCGGCGGCGAGGGCGTGCAGGGGATGGTCGCGGCCCACCGCGACCAGGGCGCCCGCCCCGTCGCCGAAGAGCGCCCCGGCCACCAGGTTCGCCGGCGAGGTGTCCGTGCACTGGAGGGTCAATGAGCAGAGTTCGGTGGACAGCAGCAGGGCCGCGTGGCCGGGCCGACCGGTCAGATGGTCGTGGAGATGGCCGACCCCGGCGGCGCCGGCGGCGCAGCCGAGGCCGAAGAGCGGCATCCGCCGCACGTCGGGCCGGAGCCCGGCGAGCGTGGCGAGGCGGGCCTCCAGGGAGGGCGTCGCGAGCCCGGTCACCGTGGTCGACATGACCAGGTCGAGCTCGCCCGCAGCCAGGCCGGCGTCGGCGAGGGCGAGTTCGAGGGCCCTGGCGCCGAGCTCCAGGGCCGTCTCGACGAAGAGGGCGTTGGTCGTGCCGAAGTCGTTCGCCGGCCCGTACCGCTCCAGCGGGAGGGCGAGATGACGGCTCTCCACGCACACCGAGCCGTGGACCCGACGCAGCAGGGCGGTGTCGGAGCCGGGGGGCAGGAAGCGGGCGAGGGCCTGCGTGATCTCGGATTGGAGGTGGCGATGGGGCGGGAACACGCTGCGCACTGCCAGAACACGTGTCATTGATTCACCATAGGAAATAACTGACACATCGTTATGAATCAGGCTAACCGGGCGCGGCGCCGCTAGCGTGTCGCCGTGCCCGTGCGAACCACGCAAAACGCCGAGAACGCCGAGAACGCCGAGAACGCCGAGAAGACCGAGAAGACCGAGAAGACCGAGAGCACTGCAGACGCTCAAAAGGCCCGGATCACCGAGAGCGGCGCGTCCGGATCCACGGTCAGAGGCCTGCTCGCGGCCTGTCATCCGTTGCCCGCGGCGGCCGTGACCTTCTTCACCGCCGCCCTGGCGGCCGCCGCGGGCCGGAGTCTGCCGGGGGCGGCCCTCACCGTGGGTGCGGTGGCCGCCGGACAGCTGTCGGTGGGCTGGTGCAACGACCGGGCAGACCTGCGGCGCGACCTGGCCACGGGGCGACGGGACAAACCACTGGTCGCCGGTACGGCGTCACCCGCCGCCGTGACCCGGGCGGCGGCCCTGGCGCTCCTGCTCTGCGTCCCGCTGTCGCTGGCCTGCGGGCTGCTCGCCGGCGCCGTGCACCTCGCCGGCGTGGCGGCCGCGTGGGGCTACGACCTCCGGCTGAAGAGCACGGCCGCCTCCTGGGCCCCGTACGCCCTGGCCTTCGGCCTGCTGCCCGCCTTCGTCACCCTCGGCCTGCCCGGCGCGCCCTGGCCGCCGTGGTGGCTCACGACCGCCGCGGCTCTGCTGGGCGCGGGCGCGCACTTCGCCAACGTGCTGCCCGACATCGACGACGACCTGGCCACCGGGGTCACGGGGCTGCCGCAGCGGCTCGGCGTACGGTGCTCGGCCGCGCTGGCCGGCGTGCTCGTCCTCGGCTCGACCGCGGCCCTGGTCCTGGGACCGCCCGGGCGGGTGACGGCGTACGGCTGGATGCTGCTGGCCGCGACGACGACGGCGCTGCTCCTCGCGTCCCGCCGACCCGCCGGACGGCTCCCCTTCCTGGCCACGATGTCGGTGGCGGGCGCGGATGTGGTCCTGCTGGTCCTCGAAGTCCGCTCATAGGGCGTCCACGGCCGGGTCCGGCGGGGTGCCGAAGGGGTCGTGGACGGCGGGGCTCGGAACCGGGCGGCCGTACGCTCCTGACGGGTGGTCAGTGGCCCCCATGCGTGGGGGCCGGTGACCAGGGACCAGGGGCCACCGCCCGGAAACGCGCAGGCGCGCCCGGGCGAGGTGCCGGCTCCGTCAAGGGGCCTGCCGGGTGCGGGTCCAGCTCAGGAGCCGGTCCGCCGGCCAGGTGTTGATGACGCGCTCGGCCGGCACATCGCATTCCGCGGCCCGTTCGCATCCGAGCATCTGCCAGTCCAGCTGGCCCGGGGCGTGCGCGTCCGTGTCGATCGCGAAGTAGGTTCCGGCCGCCACGGCGAGCCGGAGCAGCCGCCGGGGCGGGTCCAGCCGCTCGGGCCGGCTGTTGATCTCCACGGCGGTCCCGGCTTCCGCGCAGGCCGCGAAGACGGCCTCGGCGTCGAACTGCGACTCCGGACGGCCCCGGCCGGTGACCAGCCGCCCCGTGCAATGGCCCAGGACGTCCATCAGGGGATTGCGCACGGCCGCCAGCATCCGCCGGGTCATCGCGGGCGCGTCCATCCGCAGCTTCGAGTGGACCGACCCGACGACGAGGTCGAGCCGCTCGAGCAGCTCCGGCTCCTGGTCCAGCGACCCGTCGTCGAGGATGTCGCACTCGATCCCGGTGAGCAGCCGGAAGGGTGCCCAGGTGTCATTGAGTTCGGCCACCACCTGCAGCTGCTCGCGCAGCCGCTCCGGGGAGAGGCCCCGCGCGACCGTCAGCCGCGGGGAGTGGTCGGTCAGCACCGCCCATTCGTGGCCCAGTGCGGCCGCCGCCCGGCCCATCGCCTCGATGGGGCTTCCGCCGTCCGACCAGTCCGAGTGCACGTGGCAGTCCCCCCGCAGGGCCGCCCGCAGTGCCGTGGCGGCGGGCGTGGCCGGCGGCCCCTCGGGGAGTGCGGCGGCCTCGTCCTCCAGTCTCTGCAGATAGGCCGGCACCTCACCGCCGAGGGCTTCCCGTACGACCTGGGCCGTCTTGGGGCCGATGCCCTTGACGGTCTCCAGGGAACCGGCGCGGATCCGGTCGGCCACCTCGTCCTCGCCCATCCGCTCGAGCGCGGCCGCGGCCGTCCGGAAGGCCCGTACCCGGTAGGTGGGGGCCTGGGCGCGCTCCAGCAGGAAGGCGATACGGTCCAGCGCCGCAACCGGGTCCATCACACACCTCCCGCTTCCGGACCCAGTGTCCGGCGGGGGAGGCGTCTACGCCTCTCCGGCCTCCCGGGGGACGGCGGCGTCGAGGGCGGCGGTCAGGCGGTTCAGCCGGACCTGGAGGTCGACGACCTCCGCGAGCTCGAAGCCGGTCGCGGCCGCGATCCGCCGGGGCACCTCCGCCGCGCGGACCCGCAGTGCCGCGCCCTCCGCGGTCAGGTGGGCGTGCACGGAGCGCTCGTCCGCGGCGCTGCGCTCGCGGCGCACCAGCCCGGCCGCCTCCAGGCGCTTGAGCAGCGGGGACAGCGTCCCCGAGTCGAGCCGGAGGTGGTGTCCGATCTCCTTGACGGGCAGCTCGCCGTGTTCCCAGAGCACCAGCATCACGAGGTACTGGGGGTATGTGAGCCCCAGGTCCTTGAGGACGACGCGGTAGAGGCCGCCGAAGGCGCGGCTCGCGGCATTGAGCGCGAAGCAGATCTGGCCGTCCAGGCGCAGGAAGTCCTGGTCGGAGTGGGTGGCGGTCGGCTGCTCGGTCATGACGACGAGTGTACCGGGGATGAGTTTGCGAGGCATTGAATTGTGCACAACTGAATTGCGTGCTCTACTGGTGGAGCGCGGTCGACCACCGGCCGCCACCCGGTTCATTTCTGCGAGAGGAACTCTCATGGACGCGCTCTACACCGCTGTCGCCACCGCCAACGGCCGCGAGGGCCGCACCGTCAGCTCCGACGGTCAGATCGACCTCGCCCTGGCCATGCCCCCGGCGCTCGGCGGCAACGGGCAGGGCACCAACCCCGAGCAGCTGTTCGCGGCCGGCTACGCGGCCTGCTTCGCCAGCGCGCTGGGCCTGGTCGGCCGCCAGGCCAAGGCCGACACCAGCGAGGTCTCGGTCACGGCCGAGGTCTCCATCGGCAAGGACGGCGCCGGCTTCGGCCTGGGGGTCACCCTGCGCGTCGAGCTCCCGGAGTCCCTGGCCGGCGAGACGGGGGCCCTGCTGGTGAAGCAGGCGCACGAGGTCTGCCCGTACTCCCGCGCCACCCGCGGCAACATCGACGTGGACCTCGTGATCGAGTAAAGATGCCGGACGCCCGGCGGGCGGCGACCATGGAGGAGCACCGATTCTTACGGGGGCCGCACGCCGGGGAGGCGTCAGTGGCACACGCCTACGCAACGGACGTCCTGGTCGCCGGCGCCGGCCCGGTCGGACTGACCGCCGCCGTGGAGCTCCGCCGGCGCGGAGTCTCCTGCCGGATCGTCGAGCGCCTGCCCGCCCGGCTGCCGTTCGCGAAGGCCGTCGGCATCCAGCCACGCACCCTGGAGATGTGGGACCGCATGGGACTGGTCCGCGCCGCCCTGGAGGCGGCCGTTCCGATGCGCGGGCAGTTCACGTACCTGGGCGGCGTCGAACAGGCCCGACTGGACTTCGCCGTGCCGCCCGAAGTGCCCTACGGATTCGCGGCACTGCCGCAGTACGAGACCGAGCGCATCCTCGACGAGCACCTGGCCCGCTTCGGAACCGCGGTCGAACGCGGCACCGAGCTGGTGTCGTTCGGCCAGGACGCCGACGGGGTGACCTGCCGGCTGCACACGCCGTCCGGCGCGGAGGAAGAGGTACGGACCCGGTTCCTGGTGGGCTGCGACGGCGCGCACAGCATCGTCCGCAAGGGGCTCGGGCTCAGCTACGAGGGCGGCGCGTTCCCCGAGGAGTACATGCTCGCCGACGTGCGGGTCGACTGGGACCTGCCGGCCGGGTACGGCGTGCGCTCCATGCACCTGGACGGGGACGGCAAGGTCGACGACGTGCTGGTGTGCATACCGCTGCCCGGCCGCGGCCGCTACCGCATGTCGATGATGGTGCCGCCCGAACTCTCCACCGCGCGCCTGGCCGGGGGCGCCTCCGACGGCGTCACCCACGGCCTGCAGACCGGCCGGGCCCCCGGACTCCCGGACGTTCAGACCGTCCTGGACCGGCTCTCGCCGAGACCGACCACCGCCTCCGACATCCGCTGGGCCTCGGTGTTCCGCATCAGCCACCGGATCGTCGACCGGTACGGCGACGGCCGGGTCTTCGTCGCCGGGGACGCGGCGCACATCCACCCGCCGACCGGCGCCCAGGGCATGAACACCGGTATCCAGGACGCCTGCAATCTGGCCTGGAAGCTCTCCCTCGCGGTCGACGGCGCCGCCCACCCCGGCCTCCTCGCCAGCTACGACGCCGAGCGCCGGCCGGTCGGCGAGGAAGTCGTCGGCCGAACCGTGCGGCACGCCGCCCGGGGCGTCGAATCCGACCCGGAGGACCCGGCCACCCTGATGCTGCGCGAGGCCCAACTGCTCGTCGGCTACCGGGGAAGCCCGATCGTGGACCCTGCCGGCGAGGGACCGGGGCCCGGGCCGGGTGACCGGGCGCCGGACTGCGGCGGCCTCACCGGGCAGATCGCGGCCTACCCGATGCGCCTGTACGACCTCCTGCGGGAGCGCGGACACGTCCTGTTGCTCTACGGAACCGGGAGCGGTACGGATTCCGGGGCCGCCCTCGACGAACTCGCGCGGACGGCACGGGAGTCCTCCGGCGGCCGGGTGGAGACCTGCGCGATCCTTCCCGCCGACTCCCGGACCGACGACCCGGCCGGCGAGGCGGGCGTGCTGCCCGCCTACCGCGACGCCGCGGGCGAGTTCGCCCGCCTCTACGCGGCCGACCAGCCGACGGCTTTCGTGATCCGGCCCGACGGGTACCTCGGCGCCCGTCTCTCCCCACCCGCCGCGCAGCAGCTGGCCGTCCACCTCGCGGCCGTCTTCTCCGCGAACGGCGAGGCCTGACCGTCACGGCCGTCCTCGTCCAGGGCCGGACGGTTCAGGGTCGACCGGTCGGGCGAGCGTTCAAGCGCAGGGTCAGGTCGAGTCGATCTGTCGGGCGACCGGTCGGGCGATCGGCCCGGACTCCGGCCAGGCCGGACCGGAGTCAGGGCCGGACGTGGGCACGGGCCGCCTCCCGGCGCTGACGCTTGCCCAGCGGAGCCAGCGACAGGTCCTGGGCCTGCGACCTCAACTGCTTGAAGCCGTACCCGCGCTCGGCGAGCCAGCTCTCCGCCGCCAGCTCGGCACGGGCCGTCGCATCGAGGATGTCCTCCTCGGCCTCCCCGGAGTCCAGGAAGCGGAAGGTGAAGAAGAGCCGGGCCGCGACGTCGTACGTGAGATGCCCCTCGGCGGTGAACTCCGCGTGCAGCATGTCGTGCTCGGGCGCGGCCGCGAGCAGCTCGGCCCGCTGGTCGTCGGTCAGACCGTCGAACGAGCCGCGGACGGTGATACGGAAGGTACGAGTGCTCATCCCCGGAGCCTAGATCGGGCACTGTGCCCCCTGCATCCGGATATCCGCCGGTCCGGCCCCGCCCGTCCGCCCGAGCCACCGGCGAAACGCCCGGAGACACGGCCGCCGACCCCTTTGAGCCATGGCCGGGACCCCGTTTTGGATTGCCGGACGATCCTCAATACGATCCGGCGATGATCACTAGAAAACGGCTTGCGGCCGGGGCGTGCGGCCTGCTCGCCGCCCTGGCCGTCGGGCTCTTCCCGGCGAGCGCCACCGCCGCCGACGGACCGACGGCGAAGGAACCCCCCAAGGTCGATCTCGTCCTGGACGTCAGCGGCTCCATGCGCGCCAACGACATCGACGGCCAGTCCCGGATGGCCGCGGCGAAGCAGGCCTTCAACGAGGTCATCGACGCGGTACCCGACGAGGTGCGCCTCGGCATACGCACCCTCGGGGCCGACTACCCCGGCGAGGACAGGGCGCTCGGCTGCAAGGACACCAAGCAGCTGTACCCGGTCGGGCCGCTCGACCGGACCGAGGCGAAGACCGCCGTGGCGACGCTCGCCCCCACCGGCTGGACGCCGATCGGACCCGCCCTGCTCGGTGCGGCCCAGGACCTGGAGGGCGGCAACGCCACCAAGCGGATCGTGCTCATCACGGACGGCGAGGACACCTGCGCCCCGCTCGACCCGTGCGAAGTGGCGCGTGACATCGCCGCCAAGGGCATCCACCTGGTCATCGACACTCTCGGCCTGGTCCCGGACGCCAAGACCCGGGCCCAGCTGACCTGTATCGCAGAGGCCACCGGCGGTACGTACACCTCGGTGCAGCACAAGGCGGAACTCTCCAGCAGAGTGCGCCAGTTGGTCGACCGGGCCGCGGACCCGGTGGTCAACCCGGTGGCGACCGAGGGTGCGAAGCAGTGCGAGGGCGCCCCGCTGCTGAAGGCCGGCCTCTACAGCGACCGCGAGACCTTCGGCGAACACCGCTGGTACCGGGTGGACGTCTTCCCGGGCCAGGAACTGCGCGCCTCGGTGAGCATCGGCGCGGACCGCGCCGTCAACAACGACTACGGCGTCCTGCTGCGCGCCACGACCGTCCACGGGCGCGAGATCGTGCGCGGTTCGGAGGCGGGTGACGGACGTACCGACGTCCTCTCGACCGGGCTGCGCTACCCGAAGGCCGAGATCGACGGCGTGGACGCGGACTCGGACTCGGACGCGAAGCCCGTGCCGGAGACCGTCTGCCTCCAGGTCGGCAACTCCTTCTCCGCTCCCGCATCCGTCAAGACGGCTCCGGGCATGCCGGTCGAGCTGACCATCGACGTGGTGGACGGACCCGACGGGGCGTCAGACGTCGCCGCCTTCGGTCTCGGGCGCGGCTGGTGGCTGCTGGCCGTCCTCGCGCTCACCGGGCTGCTCGCCGGTCTGGTGTGGGGCTGGATCTCGCGCTGGCGCATCTCCGTCTGGAGGACCAACTGATGCGTACCGTAGGCACACTGACGGCCACCCTGCTGGCCGCGGCCGCCGCCCTCACGGTGGCGGGTACGGCCGTGGGCACGGCCGTCGCGGACACACCCGCGGCGAGTCCCAGCCCGAGCCCCGGCTCCGGTGAGGGCGGGAGCGAGGCCGCGCCGACCGAGGCCGGCACCAGCTTCCGCACCGCTGCGGCGTTCCGCCCGGGCCAGCGGGCCACCGCCGGCGCGTCCAGCGGCGACTACCTCTACTGGGTGCTTCCCCTCGACGCGCAGCAGCGCGCCACGGTGAAGGCCACGGTCACGCTGCCCCAGTCGGCCACCCGGCACGGCGCCTCGACCTGGCAGCTCGACGTGTACGACGGACTGCGCCGCCGGCAGGCGTGCACCTACGGCACACAGAGCGCCGCCGCGGGCAAGGAAGCCGCCTCGGTCGAACTGTCCTGCACCCTGCGCACGGTTCGCGCCGGCGCCGAGCCGTGGGCCAACGATCCGCTGCCGGGCAGCTATTACGTACGCCTGACGGTCGTCGACCTGCCGGAGGAGGACTTGGGCCTGCCGGTGCGTGCGGCCGTCGAGGCGGATGTGAAGGAGACCGGCGGCGTCCACGCGGTGGACGACACCCTTGCCACGCCGCTCGTCGCGGGGACGGTGACCGCGTCCCTGCGCGAGCCGGAGGACGGCTGGTCCGGCGGCTGGTGGTCGGACCGCTGGATCTGGACCGCGGCCGGCGGAGTGCTCGGAGCCCTCGCGGGCGTCTTCGGGTACTCCCTGACGCGCGGCGCCGGCCGTCCGACCCGGGTCCCGCCCGGCGCCTGAGCAACCTGACTGCCTGAGCCGGGTCTGTGAAGACAGACCCGGCTCAGGCGGACGGTCGCGGCCCCGCGGGACTCCCGTACGGCCGCGACCGCCGGGGGCCCGGCCGTACTAGCCGAGACGGGTCAGGCGCGTACCGAACGACGGCTCGGCCAAGGCCCGCTGGACCGCCACCGGCACGCTCTTGGCCCCCTCACCCTCACCCACCGTCAGAACGGCGACCTCGGACCCGGCCTTCGCGGTGTGCGGCAGCGGCGAGGCTCCGGCGGCGAGGGACAGCTTCAGCTGCTGGCCCGGTACGCCGATGACGTTCAGGTCCTTGGTGGCCACGAGCGGCGTCCGACCGCCGAGACCGTCGTCCACGTACCCCACCGTCTCGCCCTTGCGGACGACCGGGGCCGACGCGAGCGCCGTCCGTACCGCTTCGATGATCTTCCTGCTGTTCGCCTTCACCAGCTTCAGGCTGTTCATGGCGTCCGGGTCCGGGCCCTCCACGCGCTGCTCCATCAACGTGCCGAGGATCAGCGGGGTCTCGTCGCCGACCGACTTGTACGCCGCCCACATCAGGGCCCCGCCGGCGGGGGTGCTGGAGCCGGTCTTGATGCCCCGGATGCTGAGGCCCTGCACCGTGAGCAGGTCGTTGTTGTTCTCGATCCGCTGGGGGAGCCCCTTGATGGTGGCGCTGGGCAGGGCGACGATCGCGCGGAACGCCTCGTCCTTCATGACCGCCTCGGCGAGCTTCAGCTGGTCGGTGGCGGTGCTGACGGTGCCCGCGTCCAGACCGCTGGGGTCCGTGTAGACGGTGTCCTTCATCCCGAGGTCCCTGGCCGCGGCGTTCATCTTCTCCACGAACGCGGCCTCGGAGTCGCTGCCGGTGTCCCAGCGCGCCAGCAGGCGGGCGACGTTGTTGCCCGAGGGGATCATCAGCATCTTGAGCATGTCCTGCTGGCTGAATTTCGTACCGGCGGTGAGCCCCACGATCCGGGACTCGCTCTCGGATGTACCGTCCGCCACGGTCTTCGCGTCGACCGTGACGTCGGGACCGGGGTCGGTCTTGCGCAGCGGGTGACCCTTGAGGATCACGTACGCCGTCATCACCTTGGCGACACTGGCCGTCGGGACGGGCTTCTGCTCGCCGAAGGTGCCTATGTCGCCGGAGCCGGAGATGCGGACGGCTCCCTGGCCCTTGGCGGGCCAGGGGATGGAGAACCGCCCGTCGATGGTGTGGTCGCCGGCCTTGGCGGCGACGATGTGCGGGGTGGGCAGGGGGCGCAGCAGCTGGGCGCCGACGGAGGCGCCGACGAGGAGGAGCAGGATCGGCGTCCACACCTTGACGCGGCGCAGCGCGGTACGGCGGGGCGTCTCCGGCGCGGGAGCGGGCTCGGCGACCTTCCCCTCGGACGGGGCCGGCGGGACGTCGAGGTCCTTGAGGGCGACGAACTGACTGGTCCGCTCGGCGTCCGCCTCCCGCGCCGCCCACGAAGGCACGCTCCGCGGGCGCAGAACCTGCGTATCCTCCGCCCCGGCACCTCCTCCGCCGCGACCACCGGCGGCGGCCTCAGTCCGGCCTCCGGCTCCGTCCGGGGCCTTGCCACCGGCGGCGGCCTCAGTCCGGCCTCCGGCTCCGTCCGGGGCCTTGCCACCGGCGGCGGCCTCAGTCCCGCCTCCGGCCCCGTCCGCGTCCCCGGCCACGGGCTGAACGCCGGTACCGGCCTTGGCCTCACCCTTGGGCCCTGCTCCGGCTCCGGCTTCGGCCTTGGCCTTGGCCTTGGCGTCGGGATCGGCTACCCCTCCAGGCCCGGCTTTGAACTCTTCCTCGGTCTCCGCCTCTGCTTCGGTCCGTGCTCCGGCGGGACCAGCTCCGGTTGCCGCCTTGCCCTTGCCTCCGCTCCCGTCAGCGGCTCCGGCTCCGGCCTCGGTGGTTCCGGCTCCGGCCTTGCCTCCGGCTGGGGCCCGGCCCCGGGCCCCAGCCCCAGCTTCGGTTACGACCTCGGCTCCGCTTTCGGCCTCGGTATCGGCGTCGGCTTCCGCCTGAAGCGGGCTCTCGCTCTCGGTCTGGGCCTCTGGTCGTGCTTCGGCTTCCGCTCCCGCCCTGTTTTCGGGCGTGGCTGCGGTACCGACCCGGGCTCTGGCCTCAAGCGCGGCCTCACCCTGGGCTTGGACCTCGGGTTGTGCTTCGGCTGCGGCTCCAGCCCCGGCTTCGGGCGTGGCTTTGGTTCCGGTCTCAGCTTCGGCTCCGGCCTTGGTTCCCTGGGGCCGCGCCGCGGCTTCGGTTCCGGTCTTGGCTCCGGCCTCGGCTTCGGTTCCGACCGGGGCTCCGCCTACGAACTCGGCCTCGGTTTCGGCCTCGGCATCGACGTCTGCCTCAAGCGCGGTCTCGGTCTTGGCTTGGCCCACGGGTCGTGCCTCGGCTGCGGCGCCAGCCCCGGCCTCGGGCGTGGCTTTGGTTCCGGTCTCAGCTCCGGCTCCGGCCTTGGTTTCCTGAGGGCGCGCTCCGGCTTCGGTTCTGGCCTTGGTCTCGGCCTCGGCTCCCGCATTGGGCGTGGCTCCGGTCCTGCCCTCGGACTTGGCAACGGCTTCGGCGTCAAGTGCGGCCGTGCCCTTACCTTCGGCCTCGGGCCTGGCCTCGACCCCTACTTCGGCCTTGGGCCGCGCCTCGGCCCCGCCCTCGGCGCCAGCCCCCGCCTCGGCCCGAGCTCCCGACCCGGCCTTGATCTCGGCTTCAACAGAGTCCCCGGCCTTGGCATCGGCCTTTGCCAGGGCTTCAGCCGCGGCCCCGGCCTCGGCCCCCGCCCCGGTTTCGGCCCTCGCCTCGGGTTCGGCCTTGAGCGTGGTCTCGGCCTCGGCCTCGGACCCAACCTCGGACCCGACTTCGGACCCGGACCCGGCCTCCGACCCGGCCGTTACCTCGGGCGTCGTCCCAAGGGCAGGCTCGGCTTCGGTCTCCGCCTCAGGTTCCGCCTCGGCCTCGGCCGTCGGGCCGGACTCCGGCGGGGTCCGTACGGCGTCGGCACGCTCCGTGCCGTCCGTCGTGTATCCCGGGGCGTCGGGCTCGCCGGCGGGCCCGTCCGCAGACGCCGCCCCGTCCTTCGTGCCGTCAGCGGCGATTCCGGCGACCTCGGTCGCCTCCTCGGGCTTCGCCTCCGGGACGGCGGTCCCCTCCGCGATCTCCGGCTCGTCCGAGGAACCGCCCGCCATCCTTACCGCCTTCATCCCAGCCCCGCCCTACCACTCTGCTCACACCGTGCCGATTCCGTGCGGCGACACCCCCGTCGGAGCCCCGCCGCATCGCTAGATGTCCCCAGCACACCACCCGTTCCCGGAGCCTGATCCTGTGACAGTTCGGTCATATTCGGTGAGTACGCCTACTCATGACCGCGCCCCCGCACCCACCGACCATGGACCACACCAGCACAGCACCACACAGCACCGCACCGCACACCGCACCGCACCGCACCTCCCGAACGGGGTCGTCCATGCTCAGCCGAATCGCCGCCGCCCTCGTCCCCGCCTTCGGGCGGCTGACCGTCACCGCCGACCCCGGTCCGCGGCCCGGCACCGGCGCCATCCTGGTGGCCAATCACACCTCCCTCGCCGACCCGGCCGTCGTCGTCGCCGCGCTGCGCCGGTACGGGATCGAGCCGGTCATCCTGGCCACCGGCGGCCTGTGGCGCGTACCTCTGCTCGGCTCCGCGCTCCGGCGCGAAGGGCACATCGCCGTCCACCGTGGCACCGCCCGCGCCGCCGACTCCCTGGACGCCGCGGCCGTCGCCCTCGCGTCGGGCCGCAGCGTGCTGCTCTACGGCGAAGGGCGGCTGCCGCTGCGCCGCGACGCGGGGGAGACGGCCCCGGCGCCCTTCCGCAGCGGCCTGGCCCGGCTCGCCGCCGCGACGGGAGCTCCCGTCGTGCCCGTCGGCCAGGCAGGTGCCCGCCGCCTGTGTTCCGGCAGCCGTGCCAAGCAGCTCGCCGGAGTCTTCACCGCCCCGGTGCGCAGGCCCTGCCTCCACGTCCACATCGGCTCGCCGCTGCAGCTCCCCGCGCGGGTGCCGGAGGCGACGGACCAGGCCCATCAGGCCGTCACCGCCGCGTGGCGCACCGCCGCGCTCGCGCTCGGAGAGACCGGTCGGGAGCCTGCGCCCCTCCGGGAGCGGTAGCCGCCGCGCGATCCGGCGGGCCCGGTGACCGGCCTCAGCGGGTGCTGTGCCCCAGGACCACATGGGCCGCGACCTCCCGGTCGGCGTCGGTGTCGATGAAGGACACCACCACCGGGCTGCTGCCCGTGGGTCCGCCCGCCGTCGCGCGCAGCCGGTAGCGCTCGACGCGCACGACCTCGCGGGCGAGCGGGCTGCCGCCCGTGAACATGGACGGCGGCTTGAAGTCGTTCGCGATGCGGAAGGCAGCCGGACGCCAGGTGGCCGACGCCCGGTCGAAGCGCTCCAGCAGGAAACCGGGACCGCTGCCCGGCAGGTCGCCGGGCTCGCCGACGAGGAACTCCATCTGGAAGGCGACCACTACGTGCCCGTACGCGGCGGAGTTCCCGTTCCGCAGGGTGACCGTGAACTCCTGCGGGGCGCCGCCCCGTACCAGGGCGAGCCGGCCGCCCCGGGTCTCGACGGCGACGGTCAGCCGGGTCGGGGCCGGGGGCGGCGTCGCGGCCCGGGTCGTCGGCGGGGCAGCCGGGGCGGAGGACCCGGACGGAGAGGCGGATGCGGACGTGGACGTGGACGCGGAGGCAGCGGCCGAGGGGGAGGCGGCGGCGGACACCCGGGCGGAGGCCGCAGCTGGGACCGTGCCGCCTTCGTCCCCGCACCCGGTGGACCCCGTCAGCAGGACGGCGGTCACGGCGGCGGCGCTCAGGCCCCTGCGGGGCCCTCGGAGTGCGGGCATGAGATCGGTTCCCCCTGCGTGGGCGTCGGCATCGGCGTCGGCGTCGGCGTCGGCGTCGGCAGGAACGTAACAAGCGCCGGCGCGGGCGGACGAGGTCGATCACGCGTCGGGGCGGCGACGGTTCGGTCACGGTGGCCGCCCGAGGGCCCGTCAGACGAGCGGCTTCTCGAAACCGAAGGTCGCCACGGACATCCGCTCGCGGAAGTAGAAGCGGTGCGCCTCGGTCCGCTGGGTGCCGGATTCGAGCGTCAGGGCGGTGCAGCCGGCGGCCCGGGCGTGCTGTTCCAGGTGCGCGAGCAGTGCGTGGCCCACACCGGTGGAACGCGCGGCTGAGGCCGTGACCAGGTCGTCGACGTAGAGCATGCGGACCATGGAGGTGTTGGCGACGGTCCGCCAGCCCGCCGCGCCCACGCACGCACCGTCGGCGTCGTACGCCGCGGTGAAGCGCAGACCCTGGCCGTGCCCCTCCGCCACGACCCGGAGGAAGAGCTCCTCGGTGAGGTGCGGACGAAGCTCCAGCAGCACGGGCAGCAGGTCTGCGGTGAGCCGCGCGTCGCCCGGCTCAAGGTCGATGATCTTCACGCGGCCAGCGTAAGGGCCCCCAGGGCAGCATCGCACCCCTCCCCTCGGGTCCCGCCGGCGCTCGTGCGCAGCCGTATCGCGCGGCCACGGCCGACGTGTCGAAATGGGAAGGACAGCTCCGACGTCCCATGCGAGAGGCTCCCGATCACGGAGTCAGTAAGTAGCACAGAAGGAGTGGCACCCCATGAAGTACATGCTGATGGTTCTCGGGAAGCAGGACGACTACGACGCCATGTCCGGCAAGACGAGCGGTGGCGGCCCGGCATGGTCCGAGGCGGAGCTGAAGGCGATGTACGACCACATGGGCGCCCTGAACGCCGAGCTGGTCGAGTCGGGGGAGTGGGTCGACGGACAGGGCCTCACCGAACCCCGCCAGGCCCGCCTGGTGACCGTCGGCGCCGACGGGGCCCCCGTGATCTCCGACGGCCCGTACGGCGAGGCCAAGGAGGTGCTCGCCGGCTACTGGATCGTCGACGTCCCCGATTTCGCCCGGGCCGCCGAGATCGCCGCCCGCGCCTACGCCTGCCCGATCCCGGAGGGCGCGCCGAACTATCCGGTCGTCGTCCAACCGGTCGACACGGGCTCCGGAACCGAGATGTGACCACGCCGTCCACGCCCGCGAGCGAGGACCTGCTGCGCCGGCTGGCGCCGCAGGTCCTCGGCGCGCTCGTCCGCCGCTACGGACACTTCGACGCAGCCGAGGACGCCGTACAGGAGGCTCTGCTCGCCGCCGCCCGGCAGTGGCCGCAGGAGGGCCGCCCGGACCATCCGCGCGGCTGGCTGATCCGGGTCGCCTCCCGCCGGCTCACGGACCAGCTGCGCAGCGAGGACGCGCGCAGGCGCTGCGAGGAGACGGCCGCCGCGCTGACCCCGCGCGACGAGTTCGTGGCGCCGCCACCGGGAGAGAGCCGCGCGCCCGCCGAGGACGACACGCTCGCCCTGCTCTTCCTCTGCTGCCACGCCGAACTGGCCCCCGCGTCCCGGATCGCCCTCACCCTGCGCGCCGTCGGAGGCCTCACCACCGCCGAAATCGCCCGTGCCTTCCTGGTGCCCGAGGCCACCATGGCGCAGCGGATCAGCCGGGCGAAACGGCGGATCAAATCCTCGGGTGCGCCGTTCGGTATCCCGTACGACGGGCCGGACCCGGACCAGGCGCAGGACCAGGACAGGGAGCCGGGCCAGGACCCGGACCGGGGCCCGGACCACGCCGAGCGGCTGGCCGAGGTGCTGCAGGTGCTCTACCTGATCTTCAACGAGGGCTACACCGCCACCTCGGGCCGCGACCTGCAGCGCGCCGACCTCGCCGCCGAGGCGATCCGACTCACCCGCGCCGTCCACGCGCTGCTGCCGTCCGACGGCGAAGTGGCCGGCCTGCTCGCCCTGATGCTGCTCACCGACGCACGCCGTGCCGCCCGCGCTGCGCCCGACAGCAGCCTGATCCCCCTCGCCGAGCAGGACCGCACCCGCTGGGACCGTGCCGCCATCACCGAGGGGGTCGCCCTGGTCAGCGACGCCCTCACCCACACCCGGCTCGGCCCCTACCAGCTGCGCGCGGCGATCGCGGCCGTCCACGACGAGGCGGCGAGCGACGAGGACACCGACTGGGCGGAGATCCTCGCCCTCTACGAGGTGCTGATCCGCCTGGTCCCCGGCCCCGTGGAGCGGTTGGGCCACGCGGTCGCCGTGGCCATGGTGCACGGCCCGCGCCGGGCCCTCGCGCTGATCGCGGCCCTGGAAGACGACGACCGCCTCGCCGGCCACCACCGCCTCGAAGCCGTACGGGCCCACCTGCTGGAGATGGCAGGCGACCGCGCTGCGGCGCGCACCGCCTACGCGAAGGCCGCCGGCCTCACCCTCAGCCTTCCGGAGCGCCGCTATCTCCAGTTCCGGGCCGCCCGGATCGCGGAATGACCAGGGATGTCCGGATGACGGACATGGTCAACAACGGTCGGACCCCCCGTTTACCCTTGATCACGTGAGCCCGACCCCTGACGACCATCCCACTGCCGAACGTTCCCTCGCCGAGATCAACGCCGACATCCGCCGTCTCTTCGCCCGAGCCGAGGGCCGCCTCTCCGACGCGGAGCGGATCCGTCACGCCACCCTGCTCCAGGAGTGGGCCGCGGCGATAAGGGCTTCGGTGGTCCCGGCCGCCTAAAGGTTGTTGCAGAAGGTCCGTTTCGGACAGGCAGGAGTGAGGCTCGGCCCTCTGTTTCACCGGGCCATGGCGAGGTTGTGCATGGTGGCGATGGCCTGGACGACATGGTGGAGTCCGTCGCCCTTCTGGCGGCAGTCTTGAAGGATCTTCCAGTTCTTCATGCGGGCGAACGTGTGCTCGACGCGGGCGCGGACTCGGCAGTGTTCGGCGTTGTCCTCCTCCTGCCCGCGCAGGAGAGCCGCCGGCCCTCACCGCTTTCACGGCCGTTTGGAGCAGCAGGTATGGCGGCGCCTGCGGGTGCGGGCGACCGTATTGCAGCACCGGCACGCGTCGCGTCCCGTCGAGGAGTGTCATGTCCGAACGCAACACTGCCTGGCGCAGGATGGACGATGTGGGCCTCGCCGCATGGTTCGGCGGATCTTTGATGGGGGCGGTCGGCCTCAAGGGGGCCGCCGAGGGTCACAGCGACGGCTGGGGTGACAACGCGCGGATCGCCGGCACCGCCTGGGCGAAGTGGACGCCGGTCAGCGCGGTTGCGATCGGCGCGCATCTGATGGGCGGCAGCGGGCTGCTCGCAGCGCGTCCGGGGTCGCCACCCAGCAGGGGTGGCCGCGTCCACTGCCAAAACGGTGCTGACCGGCGTCGCCCTGGCCGCCACGGCCTACGCCCGGATGCTGGGCAAGAAGATCGAACTCGCCAGCTCACAGGACCCGCAGGACGCTGAGGAGGCGGCCGCTTCCTTCGACGCGGGTAAGGCGGAACCCCACCTGTCCTCCGCACAGGGGGATGTACCGGCGGTCACGGGCGGTCTGCTTATTCTCAACGCACTGCACGGGAGCAGCAGCGTCCCGACCAGCAGGCGCAAGGCATGTGGCGCCGCGCCCACTCCCTGTCCCCGCACCTGCCCTCCGGCGACTACCGGCACCACCTGTGGGGCTGAGGCCTGACCTTCCCGACGCTGCGAGTGAGCGCAGTCGTGTCCGCCCAGGCGGGTGGGCTGGGTGCGCGGTGCTTTGCGCGGTCGCATCCTGAAGATGTGGACAGCGTGCCCATCGTCGTGCACCGGTGCCATCCTTCAACGGGTGACCGGAGTGCGACCGCGGAGGTGAACCCCCGAAACCACCGAACGCTCGTCTGCCCAGGTCAGACACCCCGGGAATGCGGGGACCGTCCGGCGGGGCGTCAGCTTCCGTCCGTCAGGCTCCGGTCGAGTACGCCGACGAGCCGCGCTCCCGCGCGGTCTGTCCCGCGGCGCCCCCGCTTCGCACCTCCCGAGGCCGCCTCCAGCCGCAGCCGTGCCGTACGTCCGCGCAGTGTCAGCGTCATCAACTGGTTGCCGAACCAGGGTCCGCCCTTGCGCTCCCAGCGGACCGCGGGTCTCGCGACCCGCCCGTGGCGGGCGAGGAGATGCCCGATCCCATTGCCGAACCGGCTCCAGCCGAAGCGGAATCCGGCCCTTATGGCCGCGGGTACCGAGTTGTGCAGCGGTGAGCAGGTGAACTGGAAGACGCGGGAGCGCGGCTGTTGCCCGGTGCTCCAGACGGGCTCCGCCACATACGCATGGTGCACGTCCCCCGAGAGCACGCACACCGTCGCCGGGGCGTCGGCGGCCCGTCCCACCTCGGCGACCGTCTCCGTCAGCTTCTCGAACGACGAGGTGAACGCCGCCCAGTGTTCCAGGTCCGCCCGCCGGCGCAGCCACTCGCCGAAGCGCGCCCAGCGCGGCCCGCGTTCGCCCCGGCAGAGCGCCGCGTGCCAGCCCTCCGCGAAGTGGACCATCGGGGGCAGCAGCCACGGGAGCGAGGTCCCGACCAGCAGGTGGTCGACGCCGTCGAGGTCGTCGAACGCCTGCGTCCGCAGCCAGGCCGCCTGCTGGGTGTCCAGCATCGCCCGGTTCTGCTCCTCCAGAACCCGCGCGGCCCGGGTGTCGACCATCAGCAGCCGGGTGCGGCCGAAGTCCCTGCGGTAGCTCCAGCGCACCGTCGCCGGGTCGGCGTCGGCGCGTTCGGCGAACGCGCGCAGCACCTCCGTGCCGTCGTCGGCCGCCAGTACCGCCGCGTACAGCTCGTCCTCGGCGAGCTCGGCGGTGGAGAGGTTCCCCAGGTGCTGGTAGACCCAGTACGACATCAGGCCGCCGGTGATCCGCTCGTGCCACCAGGCCGTCGCCCGCATCTCGGCCACCCAGGCGGCGCTGGTGTTCCAGTCGTCGATGACGTCGTGGTCGTCGAAGATCATGCAGCTGGGCACGGTCGAGAGCAGCCAGCGCAGTTCGGGATCGCCCCAGGACTCGTCATAGAGGTGGGTGTACTCCTCGTAGTCCGCGACCTGGTCCGGCGGGGCGGCGGAACCGGTGCCGGCGGCCCGCCGATGCCGGGCGATCCACGCGCGGGTGTCGGCGGACGTCTCGTCGGCGTACACCTGGTCGCCGAGGAGGAGCAGAACGTCCGGACGCTCGGCCTCCGGGTCGGCGGCGAGCCGGGCGGAGAGGGTGTCGAGGACGTCGGGGCCCACCGGATCGGATTCACCCACGGCAGGCGCTGCCCACCGGCACGAGCCGAAGGCGACCACCGCGCCCGTCGCCGGGACCGGCGGCGTGTGGATGGTGCTCGGCGGCTGGGGCGAGTCCGCGAGGGGCCACACCCGCTCGCCGTCGAGCAGCACCTCATACGCTGTGGCGGACCCAGGGGCGAGCCCGGTCACGACCACCAGGGCGTAATGGTGGCCCATGACGCAGAACGTGGGAGCCGAACCACCGCCGCCGCCCGGACACCGGACCTCCGCCGTGCACGCCCGGTCGGTCTCAACCCACACCGTCGCGCTCGTGCCCGACTCCCAGTCCACGTGTCGCAGGAGCGGGCCCAGCCTCAGACCGGCCATCGCGAATCCCCTTCCGGTGCTCCGCACGGTACGGAACGGCCGCTCTGTACAGTACTGAACGACGGCGGAAACGGCGCCGTAGTGCCGCCCGGCCGCCCCGCGTCGGGCCTGGTGGACACGGGAGCAGAGGGTCAGCAGCGACGGCCCGCGCCTGGACCCGTACCGCCGCCCGCCGTCTGTCCCATACCACCTGGACGCCTCCGGCTGGACCGTGGAGGCGGACATCCCGGGCTACCCCATCCGGCCGTATCCCGCTGCAGGCGTCATGCGTCGATGATCACCGGGATGATGAGGGGCTTGCGCCGGTGGGTGCGAAACGCCCAGGAGGCCACGGCACGCGCGATGAGTTGTTCGAGCTGCACCGCGTCGCCGACGCCTTCCGCCGCTGCGGTGGCGAGGACCTTTTCGATCACGGGGATGACTGGGGCGAACGTGGTGTCGTCGTGTTCGAATCCGCGGGCCAGGAAGTCGGGGGCCTCGGCCAGCGCGCCCGTGTTGGCGTCGACGATGGCCACGACGGTGACCACGCCCTCTTGGGCGAGGGTGACCCGGTCCTTGAGGGATGCTTCGGTGGCACCGCCGACCGCCATGCCGTCCACGTACACGTTTCCGGCCGGAACCTTGCCGGTGATGGAGGCGCGTCCGTCGACGAGGTCGACGACGACGCCGTCCTCGGCGATGACGACCCGGTCGGGGTCGACTCCCGTGGCGATGGCCAGGTCGGCATTGGCGCGCAGGTGCTTCCACTCACCGTGCACGGGCATCACGTTCCGGGGCTTGACGATGTTGTAGCAGTACACGAGCTCACCGGCGCTGGCGTGGCCGGAGACATGCACCTTGGCATTGCCCTTGTGGACGACTTTCGCGCCCCAGCGGGTCAGCCCGTTGATGATCCGGTAGATGGCGCTCTCGTTGCCGGGGATCAGAGAGCTCGCGAGGAGGACGGTGTCGCCCTGGCCGATACGGATCTGGTGGTCGCGGTTGGCCATGCGCGCCAGGGCCGCCATGGGCTCGCCCTGCGAGCCGGTGCAGACCAGGGTGATCTTGTTGTCCGGGAGCTTCTCCAGTTCCCTCATGCTCACGATCAGGCCGGAGGGGACCTTGAGGTAGCCGAGTTCGCGGGCGATGCCCATGTTGCGGACCATGGACCGGCCAACGAAGGCGACCTTGCGTCCGTGCTGGTGGGCGGCGTCCAGTACCTGCTGGATGCGGTGCACATGGCTGGCGAAGCTGGAGACGATGACCCGGCGCGGGGCGGTACGCATGACCTGCTCGATCGCCGGGTTCAGCTCGCGCTCGGAGGTGGTGAAGCCCGGCACCTCGGCATTGGTGGAGTCGGTGAGGAAAAGGTCAACGCCCTCCTCGCCGAGGCGGGCGAAGGCGCGCAGGTCGGTGATGCGGTCGTCCAGGGGGAACTGGTCCATCTTGAAGTCACCCGTGTGGAGCACCATCCCGGCGCCGGTGCGGATGGCGACCGCGAGGCCGTCCGGGATGGAGTGGTTGACCGCCACGAACTCGCAGTCGAAGGGGCCGAATTTCCTGCGGTCACCCTCGCGGACCCGTACCGTGCGGGGCTTGATGCCGTGTTCCTTGAGCTTCGCCTCGAGGAACGCCAGCGTCAGCTTCGAGCCGGCGACGGGAATGTCGGCCCGCTCGCGCAGCAGGTACGGCACGCCCCCGATGTGGTCTTCGTGGCCGTGTGTCAGCACCACGGCCACGATGTCGTCCAGCCGGTCCCGGATGGAGGTGAAGTCGGGAAGGATGACATCGACCCCAGGCTGGTGCTCCTCGGGAAACAGCACGCCGCAGTCGACGATGAGCAGCTTGCCGGCGTGCTCGAAGACGGTCATGTTGCGGCCGATTTCGCCCAGGCCGCCCAGGGCGGTGACCCTCAGCCCTCCTGCGGGCAACGGCGGGGCGGCTTTCAATTCGGGATGCGGGTGACTCATACCTTGACGTTACCGGAGGGTCTTCGTCGAACACGTCCCGGTTTGGGCAGCGGATGCGTGGCTGACGCCTCAGGGCTTGCCCACCCCCTGAGGGGCTTGCCCAGATTGTATGGGCCGGTCACGAAGTGGCTTGCCCAGCCGTGAGCGACTGGCTGACGGACAACCAGCCCGCCGGCGCCATCGTGGCGACCAAATCCTGGCCGCGAGCGGGACCGGCCCAACTGCTCGCGGCACTCCAACCGCCACCCGGCCCGCCACCCGGCCCGCCACACGGCCCGCCACCCGGCCCGCCACACGGCCCGCCCCCCGGCCCGCCACACGGCCCGCCCCCCGGCCCGCCACACGGCCCCTCGGGCCCCGTTGTCACAGCCGGCGGCTACCTTGCAGCACGCACACTCAAGGCGGGCGCAGGAGCGAGGAGCGGCAATGGTCGTCGAGGTGGGGTACGCGCAGGCGTGGGATGTGGAGGCCCGTGCGCCTTGGCGGCCGATATCCGCTGAAGAGGCCTGGGAACGGGATGCCGCCGGGCTTCCGTACGTCGTGGTGTACCGGGAGCCGGGCCGGGAGGCTCCGCTGGAGGTCCGGCTCGTCTCCTGGCGGGACCACTACGTCGGGCTGTGGGTCTACGACGCCCAGGGCCGCCGCACCTACGACCTGGACCTGCGGCTGCTGGACGACCCGTCGCGGCTGCTGCGCCGGTACACCGTCGGCCGGCACTACACCGGTCCGCAGATGCCGGAGTTCGACGAGGACTGCCCGCGCACCACCGTGGACCTCTTCCCCGACGGGAGGGGCCAACGGACGGAGGAGCCCCAGGGCAAGGCCGGGGGTACATACGTCACCTCCCCCACCCTCCGCGACGACGAGCGCTGGATGGACCGCCCGCCCTTCGGGCAGTGGCCGCTGCTCTCGACCCAGGTGCACCGGCTCGTCGAGCCGCCGACCTTCGAGGCGGCCGAGTGGGGAGAGGCGGACGAGCCCGGTGATGCGGATGCCCCCGCCACCTGCTGGCGTCCGCCACGCCCCGCGCAGCCCGGGCCGATCAACGAGCTGTTCCGGCCCGGGGTGCGCGTGACCGACGGGTACCACCCCGAGCAGACCGTCGTGGAGCCGCGCCGGGTCGCCACCCTGCGCGTGCCCAGCGGGCTGCTGGCCGTCTCCGGCCCGGACACCGACGACGGCGACCGGCCGCGCATCACGGTCCCCGTCCCGCCCGGGGAGTACGTTATCGACGAGGCGCGGGTCCGCTACAGCTACCACTGCGAGTGGCGGAACACCGAGGTCACGACCACGGCCCCCACCGCCGTCCGCCTCCTCGTCAGCGAGGCCCCCGCCGCGACCTGGGAGATGGCCCTGGGCCCGGACGACGATCCCCGGCTGTTCATCGAGGAGCAGATAGCCGGCTTCGACACTGATGGCGCCACCGGCTGCTTCGCCGACGCCGGGGCCTGGAAACCGCTCGTCGCGCTCTTCGAGCGGGGGCTGATCCAGGGAGAACCGGAGCTGCACGGGTACGAGGACATCGACGACGGTTCCATGTTCATGCAGCGCACCTGGGACGAGACTTCCGGCGGCGAACTCATGGCCTTCGCCACGACCGGGGACGGCACCTATCCCGTGTGGGTCGGCCGTTGCGACGCCGGTGAGGTGGTCGCCGTCGTGGTGCTGGTGGAAGGGATGCCCGAACTGCTCCCGGAGCGGGACAAAACCACCGCCGATGCCTGAGACGACGTACGTGCCCCTTGAGGAGACCCGGGACGCGGCGTCCCGCTTCGGTGGTCGCGTGCTGTCCCGCGAGGAGGCGCGCCGGCGTGGCAGGCCGGCGTCCTCGACTCCTGGGCGTACGACGAGCACGGCCGCCGGACGCTCCGCGGACCGGCATCGACCCATCACGGCGCACAAGGCCGGCGGAGACGACACGGACTTCAGGCGGCGGCCCCTTTCCGCGCCGCCGTCACACAGCCGAACACCGTCGCGCAGGACGTGCAGCGGCGGTGTCCGCGAGGCCGCCGGACAACCGGCAGGATGGGCCTGACTCCCGGGTACCAGACGCCCAACTGCCCATCCGATCCGGCAGGTCACACCATCCCTGCGACGGTTGGCATCGTGGCCCAGCCCTCCCCCCATACCCTCAAAGACCCGGGCCGAAGCCGTGCAGGGCTGCCGCCTTGTCCTCAACATCCTTCCCCGGTTCCCGGCGTGAGCGGGCCGGCGTCGACCCGTAGGTCGTCAATGAGGCGCAGGGCAGCGGCGCGGGGGCCGGGCTGGTCCAGCCGATCGGCGATGACCAGAGCCTCCCCGGCGAGGGCTGCCGCATGCGCTGGGGCACCTCGGTCGCGTCGGACGACGGCGAGGTCCAGGCAGGTCAGCGCCACGTACGGCCACGCGCCGAGGGCCCGGTTGCGGACCAGCGCCTCGCGCAACAGCTTCTCGGCGTCCTTTGCCGGGTGGCTGGCAGCCAGGGCCAGGCGGCCGAGTTCGCGACTGACCGTACCGGAGAAATAGGCCGTGGGCGTGCCGAGCGCTCCCGGATACGGCTGGAACAGCACGAGCTGGTTGTACACCAACTGCGCCCCCTCGGCATCGCCGACCACATCTCCATGGGCAGTTCCGCTGGGTCGCCGAGAACCAGGGCCAGCTGCTGACACAGCACGTAGTTCATACTGATTGCCGTACGGTCTCCGCTGGCCAGGGCGAGTTCGCCGGCCTCCTCGTTGCAGCGGCGGGCGTCGGCGAACTGTCCTTTGTGCGCGGCCCGTGCGGCGGTGACGCGCAGCAGGTCCTGGATGCGCCACTCGTGGCCGAGCACCGCGGCGAGCGGGTCGCCGAGCTGCTCGGCGCGGGACACGGTCAGCTCACCCAGGCGCAGGCGGTCGGCCATGTCGTCCGGATGGGCCCAGGTCATCTCCATGGCGCGAGCCGCGTCGAGTGCGGCGCGCAAGTCACCGGTCGCCTCGGCCATGGCGAGGGCGGTTCGGGCGTGCTCGGCCGCCGCGTCGAGCAAGCCGAGATCGGCCGAAGCGGTGGCGAGCTGGGCGAGCAGCCGGGCACGCACGGCGCTCGGGAGGTCCTCGACGGCCAGCGCCGCCCTGCACAGTTGGCTGATCGCTTCTGAGGCCTTCGGGAAGGTGACGCCCTGCAGCACCAGGGCGACCTCTGCGAGCAGGGCGGGCTGGTCGGTCGCGTTCGCCGCGTCGGCCGCTTCGGTGCATTGGTCCAGGCTTTCGTCGTACTTCCCGGCAAGGTACTCGGCGCGGGCGAGCTCGATGAGCGCCGGGGCGCGCTGCGGGTCCATCGGGGCGAGTACGGCGGCGGCGTCCGCCATGTGCCGGGCGGCATCGGTGTAGGCGTGTCCTTCGCGGGCCTGAGCCGCGGCGATCCGGGACCAGTGCGCGGCGGCGGCACGGTGGCCGGGCTCCTTGCCGGCCCGTCGCCAGTGCGCCGCGATGCGTGCCGCCTCGGTGGGATCCCCGGCCTGTTCCAGTGCCTGCGCGGCGGCTCTGTGCAAGGCGCGGGCGACAGCAGGGCTGGTTCGGCCGAGTACCTCGTCGCGTACCAGATCGTGGGTGAAGCGGTAGACGCGTCCGGCGTCGGTGGTTCCCACCCCGGTCAGAACACCGGCGTGCCACGCCGCCGCCAGGGCCTGGGCGACGACGGTCTCGTCCAACTCCGTCAGTACCGAAGAGAGCTGCGGGGCGTCCAGCCGCTCGCCGAGCACGGCTGCGGCGCCCACGATGTCCCGCTCAACGGGGGTCAGCCCGGTCAGCAGCCCGCTGACGACGGTATGGAGGTCGCCTGCATGCGTGCGTAATGCCGAGACGAACAGCGGCAGCCCGCCAGCACGCCGGTACGACCTCGCCGCGTCCGTTTCGCCGACGCACTGGGCGACCTCGTCCGGGGTGAACGGGGCCAGCCGCAGCGTGGCAGCGCAGTGGCCCAGGTCCGCCAGCGCTCCGGTGGCTTCCTCGGGTCCTGGCTCCCGGAATGTACCGAGCACGAACAGTCCGCACTCGGCCACCTCGCCCGTCACCTGCCGCAGCAGGTCAAGGCTGGCGGTGTCGGCCCAGTGCAGATCCTCCAGCAGGATGAGCAGGGAACGTTCGGAGGCCGCCGCGACCAGCGACTCGCTCATCCGGACCAGCTCCTGGAACTGCGCTGTCGCCGCGCTGCCCGGCTCTGTCACAGGCCACGGCTGCCGCACGGTCGCCGCCCCGGCTTCCGCAGGCGGTGTGGCGGCACGCTGCGCCGGTATCCCAGGAGTGATTCCCGCCAGGCGCAGCGCTTTCCGCCAGGGCCACAGTGGTGGCGCTACCGCATCTCTGGCGCAATAGCCCCGTACGACGGTGAAGCCTGCGGAATCGGCGTGGCGGCGCAGCGCCTCGGCCGCAAGGGTGCTCTTGCCGATGCCCGCCGGGCCCGCGAGCAGCACGACGGATCCGGTGCCGCGCGCCGCGGCCTCGATCCGCTCTCCCAGGGCCTCGAGTTCATTCGCGCGCCCGACGAAGTCTTCCCGCTCCGGCAGCATCCCGCACGAGCGCACGCCGAGGTCCTGCCTGTCACGGTCCGGTGGTGGACCGGATCCCGCCGATGCCTGGTCGGGACCCACCTGCTCGGCCCGCTGGTCCTGGGCGGGGGAGTGCTGGGCCGGGGGCGGGGGTTTGGGGGCTGGCGGGGAATTGCGGGCGGACCGCAAACATCGCATTCACCGAGATCCGGTTCCCGGTCCGCCGCACGATCGGGGTGCGGCCCCGTTCGCCCCAGGTGCGGCCGCTGCCGGCTGAGTACGGTCGCCACATGGACCGGCTCGTCGTCCTCGGCCACGGACGGCGCCTACGCAAAGCTGTGGCAGCACCAGTCGGGCGGTTTCCTCGACGAAGCCCCCGCGGGTGCCGACCTGCCCTGGACCGGAGCACGGCCGGGGGTTGTCGCGTGGCGATCAACGACGGATCGGCTTTACATGATTGTGGGGGCGCCCTCCGGACGGTACGCGCTCAGACCTGGTGTGTCGTTGAGGTGCATCCGTCGTGGGGGCGGCCCCTTCTCGAATGCCCTTACGTGCCTTCAGGCGACTCACCCAAGGAGTCTTCATGCCGAACGCGAACGGTCCGCACACAGCTGTATCCAACCAGCCCGAGGAGCTGACCACCGTCGTTACGGAACAGCCGATCTTCGAAGGGCCCTCCGAGGGTGTGCAGGGCAGTCCCACACCCTTCACGTCCGACGGCCTGGAACAGGTCGGCCACACCCGCAGCCTGTTCGAAGAGGTGTCGGCCGAGAGGTGGGTGGCGCCCACGGCACCGCTGTCCGACATCGGGGAGGCCTCCTTTGGGCCCCTGGACATGCTGGAGACGGTGCACGGTCCGGACGACCGGGTCCAGATCACGGACACCACGAGCTATCCGTGGCGGGCCCACGCTTCGCTGCTCATCACCGCAGCCGACAACTCTCAGTGGATCGGCACCGGTTGGTTCATCGGGCCACACACGCTGGCCACCGCAGGACACGTCGTGCACATCAAGAACAGCGGCGTGCCCGGACGCGACGGCTGGGTCAAGAGCATCCAGGTCATGCCGGGTCGCAACGGCACCTCGCTGCCCTTCGGCTCTGTCACCAGCACGAACTTCCGCTCTGTCACCGGCTGGACCAACAGCGGCGACGAGAACTTCGACTACGGCGCCATCATCATCCCCACCGAACTCGGCGCCACCACCGGCTGGTTCGGCTTCGGCGCCTGGCCGGATGCCGATCTGCTCAAGATCTCCGCCAACATCTCCGGATACCCGGGCGACAAGCCCCCGGGGACCCAGTGGTACGACGGCCGGGGCATCAGCTCGGTGAACCCCCTGAAGGTCTTCTACGACATCGACACCTTCGGCGGACAGAGCGGCAGCGCCGTCTACCGCATCCACAATGGCGGTCGCTACGGCATCGCGGTCCACGCCTACGGCGGCGCGACGGTCAACTCCGGGACCCGCATCACCAAGGCCGTCTACGACAACCTGCTGCTCTGGAAGGCGTGACCCGGCCTATGAGCGCAGACGGCGGCCGCCGTACGTACCCGATCAGCGGAGCGGTGCTCGACGCGCACGGTGATCCGGTGCCGGGCGTCGCCGTCGCCATCGCCGACGGGCCCGGGCCCTTCCCCGACATCGCCGCCCTGACCGGCGCCGACGGCCGGTTCTCGTTCTCCGTGTCCACCGAGGGCGTCTACACGGTGCAGGGCACGGCGACGGACGGAAAGAGCGCCCAGGCCTCGGTCGAGGTCAGCGCCAGGGGAACGACCCCGGCCGCGACCTCGGCCTCGGCCTCAGTAGAGCTTCGGCTTGGTTGAGCCTTGGCGACCTCCTCCTTGCCCCGCTCCGGGGCAGGGTGCCGTCACCACATGCGGGGAAGGCGCCCGGGGAGGCGCTTCGGGGTGGATCCCAGAACCCAAACCGTTTCTGATCAATATGACGCCTCCTGTAGCGCCACTCCCGTGCTCTTGCACAGGTCCAACACCCTGGAGCGCAACGCCGTCACGCCAGCTGGCACCCGCGCACCGAAGTGACCATGGAGCCCCGCTCCGTCTGACCGCGCTCGTTCCCGTACGTGCTACTGCGCGGGCGCCTGCCGTATGCCGGCCGACCGGCCCGCTCGGAGTGTCCAGGGCCTGCAGGCCGGAAGGCTCATGTTCGGGGCCCGTCCGGGAGAACGGGCCCCGAACGGTACTTGGCCCGCTTCTAAAATCGAACGATTGTGCCATTGTCTGACGTGTTGTCAGTGGATGTCCCTAGAGTGGGCTCCACAACTGGCAGAACGGCAACAAGGAGCGATGGCATGGCAGTTGAGCGGATCTGGCTGGATGTTCCGTTCGCGGAAAAGGACGAGGCCAAGGCGGGCGGAGCCCGATGGGATGCAACCGCCCGGCGCTGGTATGCGCCGCGTGCCGGGATGGCTGACCTTGGGCGCTGGACCCCCGGTGCGGACATCCCAGAGCTCTTGCCGGGTGAAGACCGTTCGCTCGGCAGCGGGTTGTTCGTTGATCTTGTGCCGAGCAGCTGCTGGTTCACCAACGTGCGGTCCTGCGTCGCCCAGAAGGACTGGGACCGCCTCCGTCGGATGATTTATGACCGTGCCGGCAACCGCTGCGAGGCGTGCGGGGCGGGCGCGGACCGGGAGGCAAAGCGTTGGTTGGAGGCGCACGAGCGGTGGACCTATGACGATGCCACCCGGGTGCAGACCCTGAAGCGGCTGATCTGCCTGTGCACCGATTGCCACACGGTCACGCACTTTGGTTTCGCTCAGATCCGCGGGCTCGCGCCCCAGGCCCGCGCCCACCTGATGAAGGTCACCAAGATGACCGGCTCCCAGGCCGACGTTCACATCGCTTCGGCATTCGACGTCTGGGAGGCCCGGTCTCGCATTACGTGGAGGCTGGACCTGAGCATGCTCACGGACGTGGGAATCACCCTGGCCCCGCCTCCGGACGCGGCCGCCCGCGCCGATGTGGCTCGCAGGACCCTTGCTGATGAGGGCGGTGCGGGTCCGTCCAGCGGGTTGCCCCGGCAGTCGGGCGCCGGTGCATGGACGGAGACCCGCAGGAGCCGGTAGCGCCCTTCCTGCGGGTTCGGCCGCCGGTCTGCGGCCGAACCCGCAGTTTCAAGGGAGCCTGGGCAAGCCCTTCCGCCGCGGGGCTTGCCCAGACCTCCGGCTAGGGGCCCTCCTGCCGCGGTCGCAGGACGTCGGCGTAGACCCGGGCCGGCACCGGGCTCGCCGGGATCCCGACGCACGGTGGCCAACGCCTGATGTGGCCCAGCGCTTTTCCAGCGCGGCCATGACGGCCTGGTCCCTCCGGTGATGTCCAGCCACCAGGCCGGGGCTCCGCGTTGTGCTGCTCGTCGATTGGCTTCATGAGGCGGTGGTGGAAGCGTGGCGGTTCGCCGGCGACCCCGGCTCCCCCCGTTATCTTTTTCGCGGTCCTGCAATGGGGCCGCTGGCCTCCGGGCCCGGTATGACTGTGTCCCTAAGAATGTAAGGCGGTCCGGGAGGA